>JAHRVZ010000015.1 GCA_019090405.1 Paracoccaceae bacterium | reverse complement strand
TATCGGGAACAGTGTTTGCAGAACTGAAGCAGCACCAATATAATACAGCATGAGCCTGCCCCCTGGATTCTTGGATGAACTACGAAGTCGCGCCAGCCTGTCGCAGGTTGTCGGGCGCAAAGTTGTGTGGGACACGCGCAAATCCAATCAGGGCAAGGGCGATATGTGGGCGCCATGCCCATTCCATCAGGAAAAAACCGCGAGCTTTCATGTCGATGACAAGAAAGGGTTTTATTACTGCTTTGGCTGTCACGCCAAGGGGGATGCGATATCGTTTGTACGCGAAACCGAAAACGTCAGCTTTATCGAAGCGGTGGAAATTCTGGCACGTGAGGCTGGCATGCCAATGCCGGAACGCGACCCCAAAGCACAGGAAAAATCTGACCGGCGGGCATTGCTGGCCGATGTCATGGAGCAGGCGGTCCAGTTTTTCCGTCTGCAACTGAAAACTGGTGTCGCAAGCCAAGCACGCGACTATCTTGACCGGCGCGGGTTAAAACCGGACGCGCTGGAACGTTGGGAAATTGGCTTTGCGCCCGATGCCTGGCAGAACCTGTGGGACCATCTGCGCGGCAAAGGCGTCGCCGAAGACCTGATCATTGGCGCGGGACTGGCCAAACCTTCGACCAAGGGTGGCAAACCCTACGATACATTCCGGGGACGCATCATGTTTCCGATCCGTGATGCCCGTGGGCGCGCGATTGCCTTTGGTGGCCGGGCGATGGACCCCAATGATAACGCCAAATACCTGAATTCACCCGAAACCGAACTGTTTGATAAGGGCCGAAGCCTTTATAATCACGCCCCTGCGCGCACCGCTGCTGGCAAAGGCCAGCCGCTGATTGTTGCCGAAGGCTATATGGATGTGATCGCCCTTGCCTCGGGTGGGTTTGATGCCTGTGTCGCTCCGCTGGGCACGGCGATTACCGAAAATCAGTTACAATTGTTATGGCGGATTGATCCGGAACCTTTGATCGCGCTGGATGGCGACACGGCGGGTCTGCGCGCGACGATGCGGTTGATTGATCTGGCGTTGCCAATGCTTGAGGCGGGGCAATCCCTGCGGTTTGTTACTTTGCCAGATGGCAAAGACCCGGATGATCTGATCCGATCCGAAGGCAAGGGAGCGGTGCAAAAACTGCTGGATAACGCCATGCCGATGGTGCGGTTGTTGTGGCAGCGCGAAACCGAGGGGCGGGTGTTTGACAGCCCGGAACGCAAGGCGGCATTGGATAAATCGCTGCGCGAAAAGATCAAACTGATTCGCGACCCGTCGATTCGCTCTCATTATGGTCAGGAAATCAAAAACCTGCGTTGGCAGCTGTTTTCGCCAAAACGCAGCGCCAAACGCACAAATTGGAAACCGGGTAAAAAACAGCCCGAGGCGGCCATGCCCGGCACGCGCGCCTCGGCTTTGGCGGGTAGTAACAGCGCCGAAGAATATTTGCGCGTTGCTGTCATCCTGGCCAGCGCCATTTCAACGCCTGAAATCATTGGCGAATTTGAAACCGGGCTTGAACGCATGTTATGCCGTGACCCACGCCACGCCGACCTTCGCGATGCTGTTTTGCGTCATGCCAGCAATGACCGTGCGATGCTAATTGACAAAATCAGTGAGATTCTTGGGCCCGAAACCCTTGAAAATCTGCACGCGCTTGGCCATGTCGCCATTAGCCCCTGTGTCCGTGATCCGGGAAATGTCGACCTGGCCCGCATGACACTGGCAGATGAATTGGCAAAGATGGAAACACGCCACGGGTTAGTCGCCGAGATCGCTGATGCCGAAGAAGACCTGAGTGGCGCTGCGGATGAGGCGGTCACATGGCGGCTTGCGCAGGCGGCAGAGGCCCGAAATAAGGCCGAGCGAAGTGTGCATGAGGATAAGGCTGAATATGACATCGCAGACAGTGGCGCGCGAATCAGTCGTGAAGAACGAAACGCCCTGGATAGCCTTCTTGACGAGATCAATAGTGCGAAACAGCAACGCTAAGACGTTTTGGTAAAGAATAACTAAAGAAAAACAGATAGACGGGTGGCCGAATCACTCGTAAGCCCAGATGATTCGTTTCAAAGCGAATCACCGTTACACCGCGCAGGAGCATCACATGGCCCCCAAAGATAACGACGACCGCAAGGCAGACGATCAAGACTCGGAAATCTCGCTGGACATGAGCCAGGCCGCCGTCAAAAAGATGATCGGCGATGCCCGCGAAAAAGGCTATATCACCTACGACCAGCTTAATAAGGTTTTACCCCCTGATCAGGTTGGCTCGGAACAGATCGAAGATGTGATGTCGATGCTGTCTGAAATGGGTATCAACATCATCGAGGACGAAGAGGCCGAAGAAGAAGAGCAAAAGGGCTCGACCGAAGTTGCGACCACGGCGGGTGCACGCGAAGTAACGCTGGCGGCCTCGACCACCGAAAAACTGGACCGCACGGACGATCCTGTCCGCATGTACCTGCGCGAAATGGGCAGTGTCGAATTGCTGTCGCGCGAAGGCGAGATCGCAATTGCCAAGCGGATCGAAG
>JAHRVZ010000228.1 GCA_019090405.1 Paracoccaceae bacterium | reverse complement strand
TAACCTAGAAATGCGCTTTGGGTTCGTCCGGCTTGCCAGCAGCTATTGCCAGCACGCCGGCAACCATTGCGAACGTAACTGGGAATATGGTGAACAGGCCAATACCAAAGGCGTAATACATGCCCGCCGCCGAAAGCAGCAGCAGAATCCCACCCCAAAGCGCCCGTGAACGTGCCATAGCGCCACCCGCTATGGCCAATATCGGTGCAATTACTGCCATGCTTCGGATCAGGTTGACGTTGGCGACCTGCTCGGCCAGCCCGTCAATCTCGCCAAACTCCTGAATGGCGACGGTGTATCCGTAACTAAAGAAACCGACGATCATGCCAAAGACCCCGGCAATGACGCCCAATGTAAGTGCTGCGTTGCGCATGTTTAACCTTTCAACGTGTCACTGCCACATAAGGGTACAATCACGACACGCCAAGGGCCGCGCGCGTTTCAGTGCCCCATCCCAGGTACATTTTTTCACCATCAACAATCAGCGGACGTTTCATCAAAGCCGGGTGATCGCGCAACAAATCCATGGGTTGGCGGCTTTGTTCAACTTCGGACAATCCTCGCCAGGTTGTGGACCTTGTGTTTACAAAAGCGGTGCCAAATTGGGTAATTCCAGCCAACATCACCTCTAAAGGTACATTTTTCTCTCGGACATCGACAAATTCCGCCAATGGCAATGTTTTCCTTACCTTACGGCACGTATCGCAGGTTTTAAGGCCGTAAATCAGCATATATTCGCTCCCAAACTGCGACAATTTGGCCCCAACAAAGCCGAATCTCTGTGTCTCGCGCTTGATTTTTGAACCGACCGTGCGAATTTGACATGTGAAACTGCTATGAATCGCTCATTTGGGACATTGCGCTAGGTGTATATGGTTCTTGTTGTTTCAAGCCAAGCCCCGGAAATAACCGGGATAGTAGTAAGTAATATAGGGAGACGCGGATCATGCCAAATGGCACCGTGAAGTGGTTCAATACAACCAAAGGGTACGGATTTATCGCACCCGACGATGGTGGCAAAGATGTGTTCGTTCATATCTCAGCCGTTGAAAAATCGGGTCTGACCGGGCTCGCTGATGATCAAAAAGTGTCTTATGACCTCGAAGAAGGCCGCGACGGGCGCGAAATGGCCTCTGCAATAACACCTCTTTGACCATATTGTTTTAGCATCGCCCCGGCAAATGTCGGGGCGAACGCCACTGCGCGAATTCACTTGCTACGATCCGACGGTTTCTTGAAATTCGCGCCATTCGCGCGCGGACATGCCAGAGTCTTCCTGCGCGACGGCCTCGCCTTTGACCAAGCGCCGTACGCAATCAAGTGCTGCGGCAGATAGTTGGGTGCCGCCCAATTGATAATCTGAAAACGCACGATAGGCGAAAGGCACCCAGTCAGCGACCATGTCACAAATCGCATCCGCATAGACGCGAATTTCGTACTGCGCATGGGAATCCGCCCGCAAACGCAGGAAATGGAACAGATTGTGCAAATCGACCTTCCAGTACCATTGCGTGTAAATATTTGCAGGAAGGTTCATTCTTGCAAGTTCGCGCGCCAATCCTTGTTGATCGTCCTGTGAAATCATCGACTCGTAATTGTCATAGGCGCGGTTGGAATCCGACTTGAGAATTTCAAGGACACGGGCGGCCTCTTCGCCCTCAAGTGCGGCACCCCGGCCCTGATTGTTGATCTCGGATTGCGCCGCCACATGATCCGGAGCCGGAATGTAAAACTCGCGATCCAGTATGGAATATCGGGCCGAGTATTCATTGACGTTGGCGGTTCGATGACGAATCCACTGGCGGGCGACAAATACCGGCAGCTTCACATGCAGTTTGATTTCGCACATTTCAAACGGTGTCGAATGCCAGTGCCGCATCAAATATCGGATCAGCCCTTCGTCATTCTGCACCGATTTGGTCCCGCGCCCATAGGACACGCGGGCGGCCTGACAAATCGCCGCGTCGTCGCCCATATAGTCGACAACACGCACAAACCCATGATCCAGAACCTGGCGTGCCTTGTATAAATGCGCCTCGATTCCGGGCGCAACAGCGCGCAGAGTCGGCTGCGGGTTGCTGCGAAGTTCATCAATTTCAGCTTGTTGCTCGGGCGACAGCGACATTGGACGATCCTTTTTGGTAGATGAGTCGATCACCACTATATCTAGCAAGTCCGATTTGAGAAACAGCTATATGCGGTGCACTCGCAGCATTTTTTTGGACCGCGCTTTCAACAGTCAGTAGCTTCGGCACAAAATAGCAAAAGACCAGAACACCTCGACTCGGCTGTGCAGCCCGCTATTGTTGACTTTGCCGATCAACGCGGGAGCACGAATATGACCGTTAAATATTTACACACGATGGTTCGGGTCAAGGATCTGGACAAATCCATCGCATTTTTTGAACTTTTGGGCCTGAAGATCACCCGTCGGATAGATCACGAAGCGGGTCGGTTCACATTAGTTTTTCTGGCGCCCCCTGATCAGCAAGATTGCCCGGTTGAACTGACATATAACTGGGATGGCGATGACGGATTGCCCGGCGACAGCCGTCATTTTGGCCATCTGGCCTATGGCGTCGACAACATTTATGAGACTTGCCAGCGCCTTATGGACAATGGCGTCACAATCAACCGCCCTCCGCATGACGGGCATATGGCGTTTGTCCGATCTCCTGACAATATCTCGATCGAGCTGCTGCAAAACGGCGATAGTCTTGCTCTTGCCGAACCCTGGAGCAGCATGGGAAATACAGGCCATTGGTAATCCGCTTGCTCTTTTTTGCTGCATTGGCGCTTGGCACTGTCCCGGCGGCGGCATCTGATTGTCGTCTGGCATTGGTTTTGGCGTTGGATGTGTCTTCTTCCGTTGATGCGGGCGAGGATGCGTTGCAACGCGGCGGTCTGGCTGCCGCTTTGATCGCACCCGAAGTTCAGCGCGCTTTTTTCTCGACCCCCTCGCCGGTTGCGCTGGCTGTTTTTGAATGGAGCGGACGTTATAACCAGAAAATGCTGCTTGATTGGCGTCTGATCGAAAACCCGTCACATTTATTGGATGTGGCCACGATCATTGGCCGCTCAAAGCGCACCGCCGACGATTATCCCACGTCAATGGGATATGCGCTGGGATATGCAGCCGGAGTTCTTGATCGAGGACCGAACTGTTTGCACCAAACGCTTGACATGGCCGGCGACGGAGAAAACAACGACGGTTTTGCCCCCTCCAGCGCGTATAGTGAATTCCCGTTTTCTGATGTCACGGTGAATGGTATGGTGGTCAATGCCGCTGATTTTGAAGACAAAGCTAATCTGATTGATTATTACCTTAGCCAGGTTCTGCATGGCCCCGGTGCATTTCTTGAGGTGGCGCAAGGGTTTGATGATTATGAACGCGCGATGCGGCGTAAACTCGAACGTGAATTGTCAGTGACAATGACAGGCGCGCTGGACACATCGTCCGCTGTGCACCCCGGATGAGCGGCCGCAGCATATCGCAGTTTGTATTTGCTAGTGCAGTTTTGTTGTTGATATCTTTTTCCAGTCACGCCCAATCTCAGTCTCAGGCTCATTCTTCCTGTCGTCAGGCGTTGGTTTTGGCCTTGGATGTCTCGGGTTCAGTAGACAGTCGTGAATATCGTCTGCAACTTAGTGGTCTTGCGGCAGCCCTTCGCCATCCCGAAGTGGTGCAGGCTCTCATTGCGATGCCCTCGAACCCGGTTCATCTGGCGATTTTCGAATGGAGTTCACCAAGTTATCAGCGCCTGTTGCTAAACTGGACTGCAATTACAGATGAACCCACGCTACTGCAAATTGCCACCCGTCTGGACCGCACCAAACGCGACCCCGGAGGCGCGGGCACCGCCCTTGGCACAGCGATGATGCACGGCCAATCGCTTTTGGCCAGGCAAAAAGGGTGCTGGAAACACACGCTTGATATTTCCGGAGATGGTAAAAACAATAACGGGCCTCATCCGCGTGATGTACGCGGCTCTATGGATGCTCGTTCTTTAACGATCAACGCGCTGGTTATCGCGGCTGATGCCGACGAAACAAGTGATCAACGCCAGACTGAGATCGGTGAGTTAGTGGGATATTTCAAAGCCATGGTTATTCTTGGTCCCGACGCCTTTGTAGAAACCGCCCTTGGTTTCAAAGACTATGAGGCCGCAATGGTACGCAAACTGAAACGCGAACTAGAGAACCCGGTTCTTTCAGCTCTGCCCACCAGCCGCTAGTCCCAAATCCCTGACCTCGCTCCAGCTAATAAGATCAAACCCATCTGCCTTGGTTCTTCAATGTTCTGAACAACCCGATTTTCATAGCACTTGGATTCAACAGCGGGCAATAGACGCCAGATGATCAGTAAATATAGCGAATCTGATCTGTCCAATAGCGCTCAACCCGTTTTAGCGAGTTCGTGATATCTTCGATCCCGTCCAGCCCAATTACACCTTTGCTGTCCAATCCCTTGGCATGACGGCTGAACAGTTCAGAGACGACATCCCGAACATCACGCCCAAGAGGTGTCAGTCGTACCCGCACGGATCGGCGATCAATTTCGCACCGCTGGTGATGCATATAGCCCATTTCCACCAGCTTTTTCAGGTTATAGCTGACATTGCTGCCCTGATAATATCCGCGGCTTTTCAATTCTCCTGCAGTGACTTCATTGTCACCAATATTGAACAACAACAGCGCCTGAACCGCGTTGATTTCCAATACGCCCACGCGTTCAAATTCATCTTTGATGACATCCAAAAGCAACCGGTGAAGTCGTTCCACCAATGACAATGCCTCAAGATAACCGGTCATAAACCCTTTATTGGACGTCATGCCCGTCTGTAATTCCATACTCATCTGTCTCTCCGACTCGGTCTGCCTGTCTACAAAATGACGGCAAAGTCCGAAGAATCGGTTAAGCATGGAAAATGACTATTTTTGAAGGCTTTGCGATATATTGGCGATCAAATCCCCATAGGGGTCGGGCACCGGCACCTGTCCTGTTACCCATTGGTACAGATCTTGATCGTTCTCGTGCAGCAATGCTTCGTATTGATCAAGCGTGTCGGCATCCATGTCAGCCAGATTAGCCTCGGAAAATGCGATCAGGATCATATCCATCTCTTTGATCCCCCGCCGCATAGAACGCATTTTCAACTTTTTAAGCCGGTGTTGGTGCGTCTCAATCATGCCTGCCCCTGCTGCACTAGCAGGCGCAGTTTCTTTTCCAACCGCGCGGTACGTTCGGCATTGGCCCGCATATCAGCGCGGATTTCCCGCAGTTCGGCCAGAACCTCGCCAAAATCAAGCGCGGCGACCACCTCGTCTGCGGGACCACTGGTGCCATCACCTTCGCCTGTCAGCAACCACATGATTGATACATTCAGAATGCCGGCCATCATCGACAGTCGATTGGCCCTTGGCTCGGACAGATCGTTCTCCCAGCCTGTCAACGTTGCCTTTTTGACCCCAAGCCGCCGTGCCAATTGCGCCTGCGTCATTCCCGTTGCGTCGCGCGCCCCGGCAACCCGATCACCAAAGGTGGCAGACTCTGGCCCGTACCAATCTGTTTGTTCTTGGGTCATACCTGTTCCTTATGGGTGTCCAAAGCCGCTTGATCGCGTTTCAGCGGCACCCTATGACAGTCACACTCAACATACAAACCGAGGTCCCTCATGAGTTTCCTGTCTGCGACATTGTCCCGCGTCAAACCGTCCCCCACCATCGCCGTCACCACCAAGGCAAACGAACTGAAGGCGGCCGGGCGCGATGTTATCGGGCTTGGAGCAGGCGAGCCGGATTTTGACACGCCCCAAAACATCAAAGACGCGGCGATTGCGGCAATTGCAGCGGGCAAAACCAAATACACGGCCCCCGACGGCATTATTGAGCTGAAACAGGCCATTTGCGCAAAATTTGAACGCGACAACGGGCTGACCTATGAGCCATCTCAAATCAGCGTCAGCGGCGGTGGAAAACAGATTCTGTATAACGCTCTGATGGCGACGCTAAATCCGGGCGACGAGGTGGTTATACCCGCACCCTACTGGGTCAGCTACCCCGACATGGTGTTATTGGCAGGTGGCACGCCGGTCATAGCCGAGGCCACACTAGAGAATGAATTCAGACTGACGCCAGAACAGCTTGAGGCGGCAATAACGCCAAAAACCAAATGGCTGATCTTCAATTCGCCGTCCAACCCGACGGGCGCTGGCTATTCTCGTGAACAAATGAAAGCACTGACCGATGTGCTGATGCGCCATCCTCATGTCTGGGTGATGACGGATGATATGTATGAACATCTGGCCTATGACGGTTTTGAATTCTGCACCCCTGCCGAAATAGAACCGGCGCTTTATGACCGCACATTGACCTGCAATGGCGTATCCAAGGCCTATGCCATGACTGGCTGGCGCATTGGCTATGCGGGCGGACCCCAGCATTTGATTGCCGCCATGCGCAAGATTCAGTCGCAAAGCACGTCAAACCCTTGCACAATCAGCCAATGGGCCGCGGTTGAGGCGTTAAACGGTACACAGGACTTTCTTGCGCCGAATAACGAAATATTCATTCGTCGGCGCAATCTTGTTGTTTCGATGTTATCGGAGATTGACGGAATGACCTGCCCCACACCGGATGGTGCTTTTTATGTCTATCCCTCCATTGCCGGGCTGATCGGCAAAACCACGCCATCTGGCACCAAAATCACCAATGACGAGGTTTTCGCCACCGCCTTGCTTGAGGATACCGGCGTTGCGGTGGTATTTGGTGCAGCCTTCGGGCTTTCGCCAAACTTTCGGGTCAGCTACGCTACATCAGACGATGCCTTGAAAGAGGCCTGTACGCGCATACAATCCTTTTGCGCATCACTGAAATAAGAGGTTCAAGATGTCGACCGATCTACCCGAATACTACTTCCGCGTCCGTGACAATGGCGCATTTGTATTTCGGATCGACACCAAAAACCGTCAGCGCCGTATAGAAATGGACCAGATTGCCGTCATCAACATCCGCAATGGCGAAATCAAACCACACGGCGGGCGCACCCTTAGTGACGCCGACCTGATCCGCATCAAGGACTGGATGCACGACCGCAGCATCCTTTTGGCACATCGCGACATGGACGACATCCACCGCGCCGTTGACTATTTGAACACCACCACCCATTGGGCGCAGTCCAAAGCCCGCGAGGATCAGTTGGAAGAAATCACCGACAGTCTGCTATTGGCCATGCATGATTTACGTTCAGTCCTGGTGCGCAAAAAGGCTGACCGCATGATGAAATCCATCAAGAAACCCGACTAACCCCCGGCTTCTTTTCGTCAAAAATACTTCCGGGGGGTTAGGGGGCAGCGCCCCCAAAATCGCCTAAACGGGCAGCCCAACGCGGCGAATAGCGGTGTGCCAGAACCGGATCATCAGGAACACTCCGGCACAGGCAAGCCCGACAACAAGACCCAGCCAGACACCAATGCCCTCAAGGCCATACACAAAACCCAGATAATAAGACGTCGAAAGCCCGACAACCCAATATGACAACACCGAAATCATCAGCGGCACACTGGTATCCTGAACCCCTCGCAACAGCCCCAATGCCATCACCTGCGCCCCATCCACCAATTGGAACAACGCGGCCACGGCCAGCAACCCAACACCAATCTTGATGATCTGCGCGCTTTCGGCATCATCCGGGTCAAGAAACAACGAAATCAGGGTTTCAGGGATACTCAGAAACAACGCCATCGTCGCCAGCGACATCAATAGAGACAATCCAATAACAACAATCGCCCCACGTGCCATTTGCTGCCGATCACCCCGCCCATAGGCATTGCCCGCGCGCACCGTGGCAGCACTGCTTAGGCCCAGATGCACCATGAATGTCCCACTTGCCAGTTGAATTGCAATGCCATGCGCCGCCAACGGTATTGTGCCCAGCCACCCCATCATCATCGCCGACGCTGTGAACAGGGAAACTTCGGACAAGGTGGTCAATCCAATTGGCACACCCAAACGGAACACCTTTAGCAGCATTTCCATATCCACCCGCCACAATCGTTGGAACAGGTTATGCTGTGGCAGAACCTTCAGCGAATAAATCACCACTCCGATCAGTGACACCAACTGCGTTATCACAGAGGCAATCGCCGCTCCGGTAATACCAAGCTCTGGCGCTCCCCAATGACCAAAGATCAGCGCGTAATTGGCAAGCCCGTTCAACAGCGCCGCAACAACAGTGATCCAAAACGCAATCTGCGTGCGCTCAAGCGCTGCCAGATAGGATTTCAACACCATCACAAACAAAGCCGGAAAAATGCCCCAACCAGCAATACGCAGGTACTGCGCAGCCTGCCCGGCCACCACCTCATTCTGCCCCAGCGTGCGCAAAACCGGTTCAGACCACCACAACAGTGGCATCACCAAAACCGCAAACAACGTCGAAAGCCACAGCCCCATCCGTGTGGCCCGCCGCAACCCAATCTCGTCGCCTTCGGCATCATAGGCCGCCACCATCGGCATCACCGCCCATGCAAAGCCAGACCCCATCAGAAACAACACAAAGAAATAAGACGCCGCCAACGTCACCGCCGCCAGCGATTCGGCCCCATACCACCCCAGCATGACCGTATCGGTCAGCCCAATGGCAAACTGCCCCAGATTGCTGCCAATTATGGGCAAGCCCAGCACCAGAATGGCACGGACATGGCCAGGATATGACATTTGAACACTCATCCCTTAGCAGTAGGAGCATAAGACTGACTCGGCAAGAGCCTGCATTCTGTCACGATCAGGAATGATTTGCTTGGCCAGATACTGCGGGGTTATGATTGGCCATTCATTAGGAAAAACCCATGCCCCCTGATCCTTTCACTGCCCTGATACCCGAAGCCCGCGCGTTTCTGTCTGACCTGACGGCACATAATAATCGCGACTGGTTTCAGGATCATAAGGCGCAATATGACAGCACTCTGAAAACACCAGCGACATTGCTGCTGGATCAGATCGCCTTTGACATGGGGCACAAAATGGGGCGCAAAATGGGGCGAACTCTTACGCCAAAACTATTTCGCCCGCACCGCGATGTGCGCTTTTCCAAGGACAAAACACCCTATCACACACATCTGCACTTGATGTGGACCAGTGACGCCTCTGGTGCGGCGCTGTTTCTGGGCATTTCGCCAGACTATGTGCGGGTGGGCGGCGGCCAGATGCAGTTTGACAAAACCACCCTGCCCGACTGGCGCACCGCTGTGTCCGGCGCATATGGCACCCAAGTCCAATCGCTGCTTGATCTTCTGGCCAAAGACGGGCTGACCCCGGACGCGCCAGAGCTTAAACGCATCCCATCCCCCTATGCCAAAGACCATCCCCAAAGCGATTTACTGCGCCGTAAGGGGCTGGCCGTCTGGGCAGATGTCGCGCCTTCTGACTGGGCGACGCCGTTGGCTGCCCTGAACCGTCGCTTTGGGCAGATCACACCGCTAATTGACCTGCTTGAGTCCGGATTTAACGCTACTTAACCCTGCTATCGGGATGCAACGCGGTTCCCAGAATATGATCCGAACGGTGAATCACATGATGCGCCTGGCCAACAATCAACGGGTCTGGCGTACCGATCGCCTCATGGTCTTTGTCCGGATAATCCAGCGTTGACAAAAAGTGGCGCATACAATTCAGCCGTGCGCGTTTCTTGTCGTTTGACTTGATCACCGTCCAGGGCGCATCCGCCGTATCGGTATAAAAGAACATCGCCTCTTTGGCCTCGGTATAATCATCCCATTTGCCAAGGCTGGCCTTGTCAATCGGGCTTAACTTCCAGCGCTTGAGCGGATCAAGCGAGCGGCTGTCAAAGCGACTTTTCTGTTCTTCCTGTGTGACCGAGAACCAATACTTATAAAGCCGGATACCCGACCGCGTCAGCATCCGTTCCAGATCGGGTGTCTGGCGCATGAACTCCAGATAGTCACCGGCGCCACAAAATCCCATTACACGTTCAACTCCGGCGCGGTTGTACCAGGAACGGTCATAAAACACCATTTCCCCAGATGTTGGCAGGCCTTGCACATAGCGCTGGAAATACCATTGCCCCAACTCTTGCTCGCTGGGTTTGTTCAGTGCCACAACCCGTGCCGAGCGCGGGTTCAGGTGTTCGGTAAAACGCTTGATCGTACCGCCTTTACCGGCCGCGTCCCGACCCTCAAAAATCAGCACAAACCGCTCGCCGGACTCTTGCGCCCACAACTGCACCTTAAGCAGTTCTGCCTGCAACTTTGCTTTGTCGTCTTCGTATTCCTTACGCTTCATTTTAACCGAATACGGATACGTGCCGCTCTCAAAGGCGATGCGCACTTGCTCGGCGGTTGGATCAACGGAATTGGTTGATTGCGGTGTCGTCATGGGCAGCTCTCCTGAATTACATTTGCGCAACATTACCATCTCAATTTCATTCCGACTTTGATCCGCGTCAAAACTTGCAACATTTCCTCATCAATTCATGGCATGCTCCAAAAAGCGTGGCAGATATTGGGTAAACCATTCCAATTTACTTAAAAACCTGCTTCATTTTGGTCTAAATATCCAAATCCGCCCTCTCGCCGAAAAGGTTTGCTCATGAAAACCGAAACACTTGCACTAAATGGTCGGCCTTTTTTCATTCGCCGCTGGGGAAATCCCGAATTGCCACCGCTGTTGCTACTGCATGGCTTTCCCGAGTATGGTGGCGCATGGGCTGATCTGGCACCGCTATTGTCAGAACATTTCCACTGCATTGCGCCAGATCAACGCGGCTATGGGCAAAGCTGGGCACCTGATGGCATCAAGAATTACACGATGGCCGAACTGGTATCGGATATGGTCGCACTGATCGGCCAGATCGGCTCACCTCTCACGGTTTTTGGCCACGACTGGGGCGCGGCGGTGGCCTATTCGCTGGCCATTCTGCATCCGGACCTTGTTGATCGGTTGATCATCGCCAACGGCGTGCATCCGATCCCGTTTCAACGAGAGCTGGCCAAAGGAGGCGCACAATCCAAGGCTTCGCAATACATTAGATTTCTGCGCCAAGCTGGCTCTGAAGACCTGCTGTCAAAAGACAATTTTGCAAAAATGAACTCGGTTCTGTCGCTGGCAAATACCAGCGCTTGGATGTCTGACGCACGGCTTGCAGAATACAAAACCGAATGGGCGCGTGATGGGCGGTTGAAAACCATGATCCACTGGTATCGCGCCACGCCCATCGTTGTCGCCGATCCCGATCGACCGCTGCAGAACCCACCAACGCTGCCCGCCGAAAAGTTTATGGTGCATCAACCGCACCTGCTGATCTGGGGCGAAAAAGATACTGCGCTGTTGGCTGAATCCACCGAAGGGCTGGAAACCCTTGCCCCCGACCTGACCCGCGTCAGCTTTGCCAATGCCAATCACTGGATATGCCACCAAATCCCACAGGACGTGGCCGATACCATTCTGAACTGGATGCAAAAATGATCACTGTTCACCACCTCAACCGATCCCGCTCACACCGTATCCTGTGGCTTCTTGAAGAGCTTGAAGCGCCTTACGACGTGGTCCGCTATGAGCGCGATAAAGTGACCAATCTGGCGCCGGCCGAATTGCTTGCCGTGCACCCTTTGGGTAAATCGCCAATGGTCGAGATCGAAGGCCGCTTGATCACTGAATCCGCCGCCATCGTAGAAATTCTCTGTGCCGCCTATGGGCCGCACCTGATCCCGTCACAAGGCTCTGACGCTTATATCCGTCATCTGGAACTGATGCATTTCGCCGAAGGCTCTGCCATGACGCCGATCCTGCTAAATCTGTATGTCGGCACGCTTGGCAAAGCGGGTGCGCCATTGCAACGACGCATCGACCAGCAATTGGACAGTCATTTCGCCTATATGAACGACTCTTTGCGTCCCTCTGGCCATTTCGTTCTGGATGACCTGTCCGCCGCCGACATCATGCTGAGTTTTCCCGCCGAAGTTGCCATGCGCCTAGGACGTCGCGCTGATTATCCGGAGTTGGCCAAATTTGTCGATACCATCCATACCCGCCCAGCCTTTGC
>JAHRVZ010000227.1 GCA_019090405.1 Paracoccaceae bacterium | reverse complement strand
TGTCCACAAGGATGTGACCAACCGGCATCGTGACCTTGGCGATTCAATGCACTATGTCCTGATATATGTACGGATTTGATATCATAGATGCTGGCCTGATTCCGGCTATGATGCTTGCCCTATTCGGTGGGATCATCAGCTTTCTTTCACCTTGTGTGTTACCGATCGTTCCGCCTTATCTGGCCTATATGAGCGGCGTTTCAATCAGCGAAATTCAGGATGAACGCGCCGCGCGCAACAAGGCAACGATCGCTGCGTTGTTTTTTGTCATGGGGCTGTCCACGGTGTTTGTGTTGCTGGGGTTTACCGCCTCGGCATTTGGTGCGTTTTTTCTGCAATATCAGGAACTTTTCGCCAAAATATCAGGAATAGTCGTCATGATATTCGGACTGCATTTCATCGGCGTCTTTCGCATTCCGTTTCTGGATCGCGAAGCGCGTATTGATGCAGGTGATGCGGGGGGGTCGTCCTTTGGAGCCTATATTCTGGGGCTGGCCTTTGCCTTTGGCTGGACCCCTTGCATTGGCCCGCAACTGGGGGCAATTCTGTCGCTGGCCGCCTCTGAAGCCTCGGTCGCGCGGGGGACTTTGCTACTGGCGATTTATGCCGCCGGTCTTGGGCTTCCGTTCCTGCTTGCAGCGATGTTTTTAAGCCGATCCATGCACCTGATGAACCGGATCAAACCGCATCTGGGATTGATCGAAAAGATCATGGGCGTTTTGCTGATCATCGTCGGGCTGGCTCTGGTCACCGGCGCGTTCAGCAGCTTTTCGTTTTGGTTGCTTGAGAATGGCCCAAGCTGGATGAGCGAAATTGGCTAAAGCCTTACACCTGCCGTAAAGTCCCGCTATGATCCGGGACGAGGCAAGAGGGTCAGCATGGCCACAGCAGAATCAAAACGGGTGCAGCGCCGCCGGGTGTTTTACATCCCCGGATATGACCCGATTCATCCACGCCGCTATCGCGAGATATATCGCCGCGAGGGGGCCGCGCAGGCGGCTATTTCTGACTATGAGATTTCCCTGACAGCCAAAAAATCCAAAGGCCCATATGGATGGTTTGTTGACGCAAAGATGGACGGATACAAAACCACCGCAGATTTCGAAGTGCTTGTCTGGTCTGACATCGTGCGGGACAGCATGTCCAACTCTATCCTTGCCACTTACCTGCAACTCTTGCGCACGACGTGGATTTACATCAGTACCGGGACGTTATTTCGGTTGATGAAGTTGCGCAAAGGTCCTGTTATTGCTGCTCTTTATCCGGTTGGCATGCTGGCCCTGCAACTTATTGTGGCGCTTCTTATCGGCTGGGCAATCGCCAGTGGGCTTGGTTGGTTTGTTGGTGCCTTTAGCGGTGAAGTATCCGGGCCGCTGGTCCGAACGTCGGCCACGCTGATTGGCCTTGTCGCCGTTGTTTTCATCCTGCGCTGGTTTCAGGCTCGGGACAATCGGTTGATGGCCTATTATCTGATGCATGATTACGCCTATTCTGCGCGTTTGCGTGGCGCCAACCCACCGGAACTTGATGCCCGGTTGCGCGAATTTGGCGGGCGGATTGCTGATGCACTGCAACAGGATGTTGATGAGGTTCTGGTGATTGGCCATTCGTCAGGCGCGCATCTGGCGGTCACTGTGCTGGCCGGTTTGATCCGTGCGGGCAGGGTGCCCGATGATGGCCCCGCACTTGGGTTTCTGTCATTGGGGCAGGTGGTGCCAATGGTATCGTTTCTGCCGGCTGCCGATCAGTTGCGGGGTGATCTGCAATACCTGTCTGCAAGGGATGAATTGGCCTGGATTGATGTTTCAGCCCCCGGTGATGGCTGTGCATTTGCGCTATGTGACCCGGTAGCTGTCAGCGGAGTCGCCCCCGCAGACAAAAAATGGCCATTGGTGTTTTCGGCAGCCTTTACCCAAACCTTGTCACCCGAACGGTGGAAAGAACTGAAACGGCGTTATTTCCGACTGCATTTCCAATACTTATGCGCCTTTGATCGCCCCGGAGACTATGACTATTTCCGTATTACCGCCGGTTCGAAAACCTTGGCCGACCGATACAATGGGCGTCGCCCTTCGAAATCCCGTATTGATAAACCGGTGTCCAGATTCACTTCGGTGACTACACCATGATGCCCCCTAAACCCCCGTCGCGACCGAATAAAGTGTCGCTTTGGCAATATGCCAAACTGTTTCGTCAGGACATTCTGTCAGCCCAACCCGCGCGACTGTATCGCGCCTGGATGGCCGAATTTCGAACACCGTTTTTTCGATCATACCTGCTGAACCAGCCGGATCTGGTGAAAACCGTGCTTAAGGATCGGCCCGATGATTTCCCCAAATCCAGCCGTATCAGCGAGGGGTTGCGCCCGTTGCTTGGCAATTCAGTGTTCCTGACCAACGGAGAGGTTTGGAAACGTCAGCGCCGTATCATCGACCCGGCATTCGAAGGCGGCAGACTGCGCGACATTTTTCCGGCGATGTGGCAGGCCTCAGAGGCTGCGGTTGCTCGGCTAGACACCCAGATCGGAACAGAGGTCGAAATCGAAGCCATGACCAGCCACGCAGCGGCGGATGTAATTTTTCGCACCTTGTTCTCGATCCCGATTGAAAACAAAACCGCCGCCCGGGTGTTTTCGCGGTTTCGCGATTATCAGCGCAGTCAGCCGTTGTTGAATATTGCCGCTCTGATCCCATTGCCGCGCTGGATGCCCCGGTTCTTCAAACGTGACACCAAAGAGACCGCAGCAGAAATCCGGGCGTTGATCAGGCAACTGACCACAGATCGCATGGCCGAAATTAAGGCGGGAACAGCGCCGGATGATCTGGCGACCAAGATCATGACGACGACTGATCCGCAAACAGGTGAGCGGTTTAGTACCGACGAAATGGTCGATCAGGTGGCTATTTTCTTTCTGGCCGGGCATGAAACCAGCGCCTCGGCGCTGTCTTGGACGATATATCTTATGGCGCTGTACCCGGACTGGCAGGATAAGGTCGCCCAAGAAGCATCAGTTTTGGAAAACGATGACTTTTCAGTTGTTTCCAAGCTAAAGTTAAGCCGAAATATCTTTCGCGAGGCGCTGCGCCTTTATCCGCCGGTTCCGATGATGGTCCGCGAAGCAACCTGTCCAGAACAGTTTCGGGATCGCGATATTGCAAAAGGGTCTCAGTTGGTCGTTAGCCCCTGGCATTTGCATCGGCAGGACCGGCTTTGGGACAATCCTGATGGCTTTGATCCAATGCGTTGGCAGACTGAAAACGGTAAAAAATGCCAACGCGAGGCTTATATACCATTCTCAGCGGGCGCGCGGGTTTGCCCAGGGGCCGGGTTTGCTATGGTCGAGGGGCCGTTGATTTTGTCGATGCTGCTACGCCATTTCCGCTTTGAACGGATAGACGGGCGTGATCCGGTGCCTGTTGCGCATCTGACTGTCCGCTCGGATAAAGGGATTTGGTTGAAAGTTGTGCGGCGCAACTGACCTGTTAGCGCAACCGCCCTTATGGTGCCGATCGTTAGGCGTTAAGCACATGCAGGCATTGGAATCACACAAGGGCGATATTCATGGCACATGACGGCGCAACCCAGACAGTCCAGCGGCAACAAATTGAAAATGGCGCGGGGTTTATTGCGGCACTTGATCAAAGCGGTGGATCGACGCCCAAGGCGCTTGGGCTTTATGGTGTGACGCCAGACGCCTGGACTGACGATGCCGGGATGTTTGCCGAAATGCAGAAAATGCGGGCGCGGATTGTGCTGGCAAATGATTTCACAAATGCCAAAGTTATCGGTGCAATATTGTTCGAGCGGACCATGGATGAAACCATTCAAGGTCAGCAAGTGGCTGATTTTATGTGGTCAAAGCGGGGAGTTGTCCCGTTTCTGAAGATCGACAAGGGGCTAGAGGACGCGGCAGGCGGCGTTCAGATGATGAAAGACATTCCGGATCTTGCGGCAACATTGGCGCGGGCCAAACGGCTGGGCGTGTTTGGCACCAAAATGCGGTCGGTCATAAATGAGGCCGACGAGGCTGGCATTACCCGCAATGTGGCACAGCAGTTTGCAGTGGCCAAAGAGGTACTTGCCGCGGGAATGGTGCCCATATTGGAACCAGAAGTGAACATTAACAGCAATACCAAGGCCGAAGCCGAGGCAATGGTGAAATCTGCGATTGCCGCGCAGCTGGATGCGTTGCCAGAGGGCGCGGATGTCATGCTAAAGCTGACGATCCCGGATCAGGCCAATCTGTATAGCGATTTGTCAAATCACCCGCGCATCATCCGCATTGTGGCGCTGTCAGGGGGCTATAGCACAAACGAAGCCACGGCGCGTCTGGCACTTAATGACACGATGATTGCCAGCTTTTCGCGGGCGTTGACCGAAGGGTTGAACGTGTCGATGAGCGATGCCGAATTTAATGGGGCATTGGGCAGCAATATCGACAAAATTTATCAGGCCTCAGTTTGATTTCAGAACGGTTTGCAATTTGGCAAAGCGGAAAATTTCAAATTTTCCGGTCCGTTTTCTTTTAAAGAAAACGGCTACCAGAACGCGCGGACAGGTTCCTGGTTGCAGAAAATTATCAATTGGCCGGCATTTTCAACGGCGCGATACCCGCGCCGTTCCAATTCAGCCTTAAAAACATCGCGACCAGCATAGCGATCAATATCTCGCAGCTTTCTGCGGATGACCGCGCCGTCGCGTGCCGCCTTAGAGCTGAACAAATCGGCAATCCAGCCGCCGCGGCTGAGAGGTGAGGAAAGTGTGTGCATTCTTCATTTGTATCAAAAGCCGGTTAAGGATCTCTAAAGCTGTTCAGCACATACACCCTGATTGCCGAAGCCAGCCCGGTTTCAAACCCTCGATCTGCATCAATTTCAGCCGCTAACACATTGATTGGCTTGCCTTCTGCATCCGCAATCTCGCAGAATGCCTGCCAGAAAACATCTTCAAGTGACACCGATGTGCGGTGTCCTTTTAGGGTAAGGGATCGTTTGATCGGGCGCCCGCTCATCTGTCTTGTTTATGTCCTTCAAGATTGCGCAATGCTTTGTCGTTGCATGCCTGATCCCGCGTTTTTTCAACCTTGCTGCGCCCGAATTTCACGGTATTTGCGTCTGCACGCGCCTTGCCCTCGGCGCGTGCTTTGGTTTTCCGATACCGATTAAGACTAACCGGTTTTGCCATTACTTTGGCCCAATCATGTTTTCCGGTCGCACGACACGGTCAAATGTTTCTTCATCGACATAGCCCAGCGCAATGGCCTCTTTTTTCAATGTTGTGCCATTCTTATGCGCGGTTTTGGCGACCGTTGTTGCGTTGTCATAGCCGATTTCTGGCGCCAGAGCGGTGACCAGCATCAGCGATTCATGCAGCAATTTGTCGATCCGGGTATTGTCAGCCTTTAGCCCAGCCAACAGGTTGTCCGAAAATGTCGCTGCCGCATCTCCTAAAAGTTGCATGGATTGCAACACGTTATAAGACATCATTGGTTTATAAACGTTCAGTTCAAAATGCCCTTGCGAGCCGGCAAAGCCCACAGCCGCGTCATTGCCCATCACCTGAATGCAAACCTGCGTAAGTGCTTCGCATTGGGTCGGATTGACTTTGCCCGGCATGATCGAACTTCCGGGTTCGTTTTCCGGCAGAACCAACTCGCCCAACCCACAGCGCGGGCCAGAGCCCAGAAAACGAATATCATTGGCAATTTTGAACAGCGACGCCGAAACGGTTTTCAACGCGCCCGATATTTCGACCATCGCGTCATGCGCCGCCAAGGCTTCGAATTTGTTGGGGGCGGTGACAAAGGGCAAATCGGTTATCTCGGCCATGTTGGCCGCGACCATTTCGCCCCAACCTTTTGGGGTATTCAGCCCTGTGCCAACGGCTGTACCGCCCTGCGCCAGCTCATAAATCCGGCCCAATGCGTCTTTGACACGCTGAATGCCCATGGCCACCTGATGGCTATAGCCGGAAAACTCCTGACTTAGGGTGATCGGCGTGGCGTCCTGGGTATGGGTGCGGCCAATTTTGATGATTCCGTCAAATTCGGCGACTTTGGCCTCAAGTGCGGCGTGCATCTTTTCCAGCCCCGGCAACAGCACCTGATGCGCGGACATGGCGGCGGAAATGTGCATCGCGGTCGGGAACACATCGTTCGAGCTTTGGCCCATATTGCAGTGATCGTTGGGATGCACCGGGTCTTTGGAACCGATCACACCGCCCAGAATTTCAATCGCTCGGTTGGCGATGACTTCGTTTGAGTTCATATTTGACTGGGTGCCAGAGCCGGTCTGCCAGACCACCAGCGGGAAATTGTCGTCAAATTTGCCGTCAATCACTTCGCCGGCTGCCTGCACGATGGCATCGCCCCGTGTCGCGTCCAGTTTGCCCAGTGTCATATTGGCCTGCGCACAGGCCTTTTTGATCACGCCCAATGCACGCACAATGGCAATGGGTTGTTTTTCCCAGCCAATGGGGAAATTCAACAAAGAGCGTTGCGTCTGCGCGCCCCAGTATTTGTTGGCAGGCACCTCAAGAGGGCCAAAACTGTCGGTTTCTGTGCGGGTGTCGGACATAATATCGGCTCCGGTTGATAAGGTTCGTAGATGGTTTAAGCGCCCCGGATTTGAGGCGCAACATCACAGTTGCCCAAAGTCTAAAAGTTTAATGCCTTTAGGTATAGAGGGCCGCAGATGGCAGAGTGGTGTAATTTGATGAAATTTGCTGATCTGCGTCATTGTTCAATATGTATCAGGCTGTAAGATGTACCCAATCGAAGTGCCTTATGTCGCCAAGTGCGGTTCTGGTTGAAAGGATAACTAAATGAGTAAATCGTTTCTGAGAGCGTTAGTGCTGGCGCGACTGGTATTTGGGTTGTTGTTTATCCTGATCGCCCAGATGGGTCTGGCCGACGCCTCTGCCTTTGTGGGGAATTACAGCGGCTCGGCTGATGTTGTTTCTGCAGATGGGTCCAGCCACAAACGCGATATGAGCGTTGAGATTTCTCTTACCAAGGACGGCTTTAATGTTAGCTGGACCTCGGTGTCATATAAATCTGACGGGCGGGTTAAGGAAAAATCCTATTCGATTGACTTTGTACCCACCGACCGCCCGCAAGTCTTTGCTGCGGCACAGAAAAAAGACGTGTTTGGGCATTTGGTGCAACTTGACCCAATGAAGGGTGAACCCTTTATTTGGGCCCGCATCGTCGCAGACACAATGACTGTGTATTCGTTGTTTGTGAATGAAGACGGCGGTTATGAGATGCAGCAATATGACCGAACACTGACCGAAGGTGGCCTGCAATTGGAATTCTCGCGGGTGCGCGATGGCCAGCACCAAAAATCTGTGTCAACGCTTTTGACGCAGCAATAGCCTTGTAAATCAGAGTGTTATTTGCGGAAACTGTCAAGTGACACGATTTCGGCATCGGTTTTCTTGGTTTCTGCGTTGGGTTCCGGTTCATCTGCTGAATCAGCATTGACCGGGTCCGCGTTGACCGGATCAACATTGACTGGATCAACATTGACTGGCAGCAGATCAATCGAAGCGTCATTACCGTCGTCATAGTCGTCCTCGGCAGATTCAAAACGCAGGCCAAATTCGAC
>JAHRVZ010000226.1 GCA_019090405.1 Paracoccaceae bacterium | reverse complement strand
GCCTTAAATCCAGCGGTGTCACCATCATTTTGACCACCCACTATATCGAAGAAGCCGAAGCTATCGCTGATCGTGTTGGTATCATCAACAACGGCGAGCTGTTGCTGGTTGAAGACAAAGCCAAACTGATGGCGCAAATGGGCCAAAAGAAGATTGAGGTACAGTTAAGCGAAGTTATCAGCTTTGTGCCGGATACGCTGAAAGATCATGGATTAGAGTTGATGCCATCGGGTGACACGCTGGTCTATACCTATGATGCCCGGGCTGAACGTACCGGGATCACCAAATTGCTTAACGATATTGCTGCTGCCGGGTTGGTTCTGCAGGATGTTCAAACCCGCCAAAGCAGTCTTGAGGATATCTTTGTTGGCCTCGTTTCAGGAGAGAAATCATGAACTGGACAGCGGTCGCTGCGATTTACCATTTTGAAATGGCAAGGTTCTTTCGCACATTCTTGCAAAGCTTCCTGTCGCCGGTGTTGTCGACTTCGTTATATTTCGTGGTGTTTGGTGCCGCCATTGGAACGCGCATTCAAGAGATCGAAGGCGTAAGTTATGGGGCCTTTATTGTGCCGGGGCTGGTTATGTTGTCGGTGATGACCCAAGCCATTTCCAATGCGTCGTTTGGCATCTATTTTCCGAAATTTATCGGGACCATCTATGAACTGTTATCTGCCCCGGTGAATTTCCTTGAAATTGTGCTGGGTTATGTTGGGGCTGCCGCAACCAAAGCCCTGTTTATTGGCGTCGTCATCATGTTCACGGCTTCGTTTTTTGTCGACATCCAGATTGCGCATCCGGGGGCGATGGTGCTGTTTTTGCTGCTGACATGCCTTAGCTTTGCGTTGTTAGGTTTCATCCTCGGCATCTGGGCGCGCAGTTTTGAGCAGTTGCAACTGGTCCCGTTAATGATCGTGACGCCATTGGTGTTTCTGGGCGGGTCGTTTTATTCGATCACAATGTTGCCGCCGATCTGGCAAAAAGTCACTATGTTCAATCCGGTGGTCTACCTTGTGTCCGGATTTCGCTGGTCCTTTTTTGGCATCGCAGATGTGCCGATTGGGTTCAGTCTAATGGCTATTGGTGGCTTCACGGTACTGTGTATGGCGGTGATCTGGTGGATTTTCAAAACCGGTTGGCGCATTCGAAGCTGATTAACGGTGTATCAGGCGTGTCATATTTGCCGGACGTGGCGGCATTTATGCTGATCTGACACGATCTGTTTCGCAGCGTGCCTTGTTTGTCGCTGCCCGGCAATCTACATCGTCATAATGAGATTGCGTATTCCATTTAGAAAACCCAAACCCATGGTGGCCATTGTGCGCCTGTCCGGTGCCATTGGCATGTCGGGGCGCGGATCCATGAACGCCGATACACTGGCCCCCATTTTTGAAAAAGCGTTTCGCAAAGGCAAACCCGTTGCCGTCGCTCTTGAGATCAATTCGCCGGGTGGCTCGCCTGTGCAATCCTCTCTGATTGGCGCCCATATTCGCAGGTTGGCGGTCGAGCTTGAGATACCTGTCATTGGCTTTGTCGAGGACGTGGCCGCGTCGGGTGGATACTGGCTGGCTGCGGCTGCAGATGAGATTTGGGCCGATGACAGCTCGGTCATTGGTTCGATCGGGGTAATATCCGCGAGTTTCGGGCTGGACGTTCTTATGGATCGCCAGGGGGTCGCCCGGCGCGTTTATACGGCGGGTGAATCGAAATCCATGCTTGATCCGTTCAAGCCGGAAAATCCCGATGATGTGGCCCGGCTTAAACAGCTTCTGGAAGACATTCACGCCAATTTCATAACCCATGTAAAAGACCGGCGTGGCGACAAGCTGACGACAGATGAAAACCTGTTCAATGGCGAAATCTGGCTGGCCCGTCGTGCTGCTGAACTGGGGCTGATAGAGGGCATTGGCCATTTGAAACCAGCGATGCAGGCACGATTTGGTGACAAAGTGCAATTCCGCCGCTATGGCGCACGCCGTTCGCTTTTGTCGCGCTTTGGTGCCTCAGTTGTGCAAGACGCGGTAGCCGGGATTGAAGAGCGCGCAGCCTATGCGCGGTTTGGCCTTTGATGGAGGGGCTGTGATTTGATCTTCAAACTGATCACGCTTTTCCTTGTTGTCATGGTGGTGCTGGCCTTATTTGGCAAACTGCGCTTTCCAGGCCAAAAAACTCTGGCCTCGGCCAAATGCAAATCTTGTGGACGCTACCGCATTGGCAAAGGCCCATGTGCCTGCGGTAAAGGAAAGACACGATGATATTGCCTTGGGCTTTGTCCGGTCTTGGCTTTCTGATTCTACTGCTGGCTGGGGACGCATTGGTGCGCGGTGCGGTGAACCTTAGTCTTCGGTTGGGCGTACCTGCGTTTATCGTTAGCCTGACGATCGTGGCTTTTGGCACATCTGCGCCAGAGCTTTTGATTGCGATCAGCGCCATTCAGGACCATGCGCCGGGTCTTGCTCTTGGTAATGTAGTGGGGTCAAATACTGCCAATATCCTGCTGGTTCTTGGGATTCCGGCCCTTATTTCAACGCTGCACACCAGCGAATGTGATACTCGCAAGAACTATCTTTATATGCTTGGGGCAACTGTGTTGTTCATCGGCCTGGCCTTTAGCGGGGACTATTCGCGTGGTGACGGGCTTATACTTCTGTTTGCGCTGGGCGTTGTTTTGTTGCTCGCCATTCGTGAGGCGCTTCAGCACCGATGGGCTGGCGAACCAGATGATCTTGAAGATATCGAAGATGCTGATCCCAACATGCCGTTCTGGCGCATTGGTATTTATCTGGTGCTTGGTCTGGTTGGCCTTCCGATGGGGGCGAATATTCTGGTTGAAAATGCGTCGGTCATCGCGCGCACCTATGGGGTCAGCGATACCGTGATCGGCCTGACGCTAGTGGCAGTTGGCACTTCGCTGCCCGAGCTTGCAACCACAGTGATGGCAGTGATCCGCCGTCAGGCTGATGTGGCAATGGGCAATGTCATCGGTTCAAATATGTTCAATCTGTTGGCAGTTATTGGCATCGCAACCTGGTTTGGTCCAATTCCGGTCGATCCCGAATTCCTGCACCTTGATCTGTGGGTCATGCTGGGAGCGTCATTGCTGTTGATCCCGTTTGTGTTTTTCAAACGGGATATCAACAGGCTATGGGGGCTGGTTTTAAGCAGCCTCTATGTCATCTATGTCTCTGTTATACTGTTTCACTGATGGTCAATGTTGGCTCTCTCCTTGCGCCAAATGCACTTGTTACCGGTGCGGGCAAACGATTGGGCCGGGCAATGGCGCTGTATCTGGCGCAACGTGGCTTTGACGTTGCGGTTCATTATGCAACGTCCGGTTCCGAGGCCGAAACGCTGGTGGCCGAGATTCGTGCCCTTGGTCGCGATGCCACTGCCCTGCAAGCAGATTTGCTGGATGAGGCCGCAACACAGGCGCTGTTTCCCGCAGCAATAAAGGCGTTGGGCGGCCCGGTTACATGCCTGATCAACAACGCTTCGGTTTTTGAGCACGACACAATACACACCGCCACCCGCGACAGTTGGGACCGACACATAAACAGTAACCTTCGCGCGCCTTTTGTGCTTACACAGGCGATGGCGGACCAAAATCTACCGACACAGACAGATGCCGATAACGAACCTTTGGCCACTGGGTTGATCATCAACATGATCGACCAGCGCGTGCGCAAACTGACACCTGAATTTATGACATATACGCTGTCCAAACTGGGGCTTTGGACGCTAACACAAACCACGGCTCAGGCGTTGGCACCAATGATCCGCGTCAATGCGATCGGGCCGGGCCCGACATTGCCGGGCGCGCGCCAAAGCAAGGCGCATTTCGCGGCCCAAAGAGCCGCCACAATAAGCGGCCGTGGCGCCAACATCCCTGATATCACAGCAGCCTTGGGGTATTTTCTTGATGCTCCGGCGGTCACTGGACAACTGCTTTGTGTCGATGGAGGCCAGCATCTTGGCTGGCAGACCCCGGATGTGATCGGCGTCGAATAACCCGCGCTGGGCCAAAGTTTTGCACCGCGTTAATCAATGTTACAAATTCGTTACAAAATTGTCTTTAATTTCATAGTGTTGGCGATAACAAAAGAAATTAACAAGCATTATCAAAGGGTTAAATTTCCGCCTATTTTTTGGGCAAACGCGCGAAATGCCGAAAAACTAAAAGAAAATTGCCGATCACTGAAAGTTATCTCCATACTTATCCACAGAAACCGTGGATTTGTTTATGCTTGATTGGTGAGGTCAAAGATTGCAGGCAGCGTCAGGGAATCATACGTAGCACTCATGGAAACACCGCCCGCTCACTCAGACGAATCGCCGCTTGTCGGGTATGATTGCATTCAGGCCTATCTGAAAACGCTTGATGGTTCTCCCGGCGTTTACCGCATGCTTGATGCACAAGCGCGGGTTTTATATGTGGGCAAGGCGCGCAATTTACGGGCGCGGGTATCGAACTATTCCCGCCCCGGTGGCCACAGTGGGCGCATTGCCCGAATGATCGAAGCCACGGCGTCGATGATGTTTTTAACCACACGCACCGAAACCGAAGCGCTGTTGCTGGAACAGAACCTGATCAAGCAGCTAAAGCCAAAATACAATGTGCTGCTGCGCGATGACAAAAGTTTCCCCAACATTCTTGTGCCGCATGATCACGCCTTTCCTCAGATCAAAAAACACCGGGGTGCAAAAAAGGAAAAGGGCACCTATTTTGGCCCCTTTGCCAATGCCGGGGCGGTGAACCGGACCCTGAACCAATTGCAAAAGGCATTCCTGCTGCGCAACTGTGCAGACTCGATGTTTGAAAGCCGCACGCGGCCCTGTCTGCTGTATCAGATCAAACGCTGTTCGGCGCCCTGTGTGGGCTACATTGATGATACCAGTTATGGCGAATCGGTGCGCGATGCCGAGCGGTTTCTGTCGGGGCGCTCAACCAAAGTGCAGGAGGAACTGGCCGCCCAAATGGCCAAAGCATCCGAGGCAATGGAATTTGAGCGCGCCGCGGGCCTGCGCGACCGTATTCGCGCGCTGACGCAGGTGCAGACCACCCAAGGTATCAATCCGCGCACGGTGCCTGAGGCCGATGTGATCGCGCTGCATATGGACAGCGGGCAGGCCTGTGTTCAGGTGTTTTTCATCCGCGCCAATCAGAATTGGGGCAACCGCG
>JAHRVZ010000225.1 GCA_019090405.1 Paracoccaceae bacterium | reverse complement strand
TTTTCGGGGGTGTTTTGGCGTGGTTGCTGGTTCCCGGCAATCGGATATTTGCACAAGATGGCGTTGAACCGGCAATAACCGATGAAGCAGGCCTTGCGACTGCCCGTCAGGTCAACCGTGATCTGGAGGAGCGCCTGGCCAGATTGCGCAGTTCCTTAAGCGGTGCGGTTTGCCGGGCTGATGGCACCTTGTTGATGCCGGATGGCGTTACCATCGAGGGACTATTGCCGCCAAACCTCAGCGATCCGGAGGACCGGGGTGGGCGCATTGTTGACGCAAATGCCAAACCGATACTGCCCCCTAATCCTGACCGCGTGATTGTTGACCAGAGCGACGGGGATATGGCGACGGACACGGCAACTTTGCTGAAACTATTAGATGATCGTACGGCAATGGTCATCGCAAGCACACAACAGGGAATGGGAATTGGAACCGGGTTCTTTGTCGGGCCGGACCTGTTGGTTACGAATTACCATGTGATCGAAGGCGCTCGGCCGGAAAACATCTTTGTGACCAATCACGCCATAGGCGGCTTGAAACAAGTCGAGGTTCTTAAGACTTTTGGACCGATGGAGGCGGTTGGCGCAGACTTTGCCTTGTTGCGTGTCCAAGGCGTTAATCAGCCAGCGTTCACTATCCGGCAAAGCGCTGAATCGATGCGGCTTCAAGCTGTTATTGCTGCGGGTTATCCCGGTGATGTTTTGAACACTGACCGGGAATTTGCAGCATTGCGCGAAGGGAACTTATCTGCGGTCCCCGAACTGACCGTGACAGATGGTATGGTCAACACCGAACAGGATCTATCCGGTACCACCCGTGCAATCGTGCATTCGGCACCAATTTCAACCGGCAATTCCGGTGGTCCGCTGATCGACATGTGCGGGCGCATAGTGGGGGTGAATACATTCGTTATCAAAGGTCCGATGAGGAACCTGAATTTTGCGCTGGCCAGTGATGATCTGGTCGACTTTCTGGCCGGTACACCGGTGAAACCAATTGTGTCTGCCACCGCCTGTAACCCAAGGGTCGCACGCCCAAGGCCGGTCCCTGACGCTGACGTGAATCAGTGAACGGAAAACGGATATGTTTGAAGCACTCTTAATCAACACATCAACAGAAGGCCTAAAGCCGCTGGGTTCCGGGCCACAACGATCATTCGAATTGATAAGCGATACGGTGCGCCAAAGGTTTGGCCCTGCCCATGCGTCGCTTTTCGCGGAACCTGTAGCCACCGAATTTGGTGACAGGTTTGACTGGTATGCGACCAGCAAAGGCACCGCGACCAGGTTGGCCGATCTGCAAGACGATGAAGGTGCCGCAAGAGCAGTGCTTAACGGCCTTGTCAGTGACATCAAAGAATACTCGGCCGAATTGCTTAGTTCAAAAGCCGCAGACGATCAGCGACTTGGCGAGGCTTTGTCAAACGCGCTGGAAATCCCGGATGAGCAATCCATTTACGTATTGCGCACCGAAGGCGACGCCCCGGAATTTCAGCCCGTACTTGTGAACTGGGCATGGACCCGGGATGAGCAATCGGTGGTACGGGGCGTGTTGACTGGGATGGATGGGCGGGTCGCATCTGCCCGGCCTGGGTATGTTGCGCCAGTGAGGGTGCCGACGACTGAAGAAGCGGCGAAACGATTGGCCCCTGCTGCCGTCGCGACCGGCGTCAGCGCGCTTTGGTGGTGGTTGGTCTGGTTGGGATGGCTGTTGTTGGCGCTGTTGATTGCGGCAGTGATTTATCTGATGATCGAGCCCTGCTCGCTAAAGCTATCCTGGTTTCCCGGAAATTGTGCTCAGGCCGAAACGCGTACCATTGGCCCACAGGATGCCCGGCGTTTACTTGAGGACCAGATAGCACAGGTGGAAAAAGAGATCGGTATTGCTGACCGCAACTGTCAACCCAAGGCCGACTCTTATCCGATACCGGCACCGCTTGAGGATGCGGCCTTGCCGCCTGCTTTCAGTCAGCAAGACGTTGAAAATCGTTTAGCCGAGGCGGGTGCCAAGCAAGGGGATCTGGCCTTTACGCTGATCTGGGACGGAAGCGACGATTTGGATCTGAATGTGACCTGCCCAACAAAAGAAACCGTTTTCTTTGTGAAAAAGGCCGCCTGCAATGGGGTCTTGGACGTGGATTCAAATTCTGCAACAGTTACACCCAATCCAGTCGAGAACACCTATTTTGTCGATCCATACACAGGAGCCTACAAAATCAACGTTCACTTGTATAAAGCACGTAGCGGTGATGGCATGCGCGCCTTCACCCTGCAAATCCGCGATGGCGGCCGCGTTTCAACGCATAGCGGGACGGTTTCTACAGGCCAACCGACCTGGCAATTCAACTACCAATACGAGGGCAAATAATGTTCGAAGATCGTTCAAACTGGCTCAGGCCACTTGTTGAGTTCGGAGACGAAATCGCTCTGGTTCCTTATAGCGGCGTGCAGATACTTGATTTTGGGTTTGATATAAACGCGCTGGATGTGAAGGCGTCAAAATTCATCGAACGGACATCGCGGGAAGATGGCGATCAAATAGAACGCACGTTGATCCCACTGACTGGTAACGAAGAACTGGACCAGATCATTCTGGAAGCCAGCAAAGATAGCGACGATCCCTATTCGATACGTCCGATTGCCGCCCTTGAACCGTTCCTGGAAAAATGGGTGCCGGTTCCGGTCCTGCGCATGAAAAGCCAACGCGGACCGGGCGGTGAAGAACGGTTTGATCCCGGCCCCTCAAGCTGGGCGCGCATGCGGATTGTCGAACTGGAAGAACCGGAAACGGAAACCGGCGATACCCATCGGGTTCAACTGGCGCTGGACACCAACCTGATGGCAGCAGAGCAGGTCGCGCAATATGTAGCACCCGAGATTTCGGATGCCGAAAAACCCCGTGATTTCCGACTGGTAACAGAACCGGCGAATATGGATTGGTTCCTGCGCAGACTGGAAAAAGCAGAAGACGGCACTATCATTGATCTGCAACTGTGGGTCTCGGATTGGCTTAAAGAACTGTTTATGGATTTCAAACGGTCAGAACGTCCGGGCCGTAAAATTCTAGAAGAGAACTTACCGCATCAATTTGAACATTGGGCAAGGTATCTTGCCTATCTTGCTTTGATCCAAAAGGCCTGTCGCCCACCCCGGATGCGTTTCGTAAATACCGTGACCGAACGGGATGCGGTAACGCCGGTGAATGTAGATCTGGTGCTGGACATCGGCAACAGCCGGACCTGTGGCATTCTGATCGAACAGTTTCCGGGGGAATCCCGGGTCGATCTGGCGCGCTCTTTTCCGCTTGAAATCCGCGACATGTCGCGGCCAGAGTTTCAGTATTCCGGCCTGTTCCAAAGCCGCGTAGAATTTGCCGAACTGCGATTTGGTGACGACCGCTATGCCAGCCGCTCGGGGCGGCGCAACGGGTTCTTGTGGCCAAGTTTTGTTCGCCTGGGACCAGAAGCCATGCGTTTGGTGCAAGGCGAAGAAGGCACCGAAACAATTTCTGGGCTGTCCTCACCCAAGCGCTATCTTTGGGATGACGCCGCCGTTTCGCAGGATTGGCGGTTCCACAATCACATGGATGCAAACAACCTTCCGAAATCCGTGCGGGCGGCCATGCGCCATCTCAATGAAACCGGGGATGTTCTGGATCAGGTGCGATACGATGTCTCGCGCAAACTGCGCCCCGTCGGAACAACCAGTACCTCGCCTGCGATCCGGCCAAGATTTTCACGCTCGTCGCTATTTGGCTTTATGCTGGCGGAAATCATTTCACATGCCTTGATACAGGTGAATGATCCTGCCTCGCGGTCGCGTCGTGCGCAAAGTGACCTGCCGCGCCGGTTGAACCGGATTATTCTTAGCCTGCCAACCGCTACATCCATTCAGGAACAGGCGATCATGCGTTCGCGGGTGTCGGGGGCCTTGCAACTGGTCTGGTTGATGCTGGGCATCAAGGAATCCGACAGCTCGATTTCACGCAGACCTGAACTGACGATCGACTGGGACGAGGCAAGTTGTACCCAGCTTGTGTATCTCTACAGCGAAGTCACGCAGAAATTTGAAGGGCGGATTGACACTTTTCTGGCGCTGAAAGGCACCCCCCGCCAAATGGAGGGCATGAGCGCGCCCGAACCAACTTTGCGGCTGGCATGTATTGATATCGGTGGCGGTACAACCGATCTGATGATCACCACCTATCGCGGCGAAGCAAACAGGGTTTTGCACCCGGTTCAGACCTTCCGGGAAGGGTTTCGTGTTGCCGGAGATGATTTGGTTCACCGCGTTGTCAGCGCGATAATCATCCCACGCCTACAGGAATCAATTGAGGCCGCAGGCGGACAGTATGTCGGCGAAAAGCTGCGGGAATTGTTTGGTGGTGATCTTGGTGGACAGGATCAGCAAACCGTTCAAAGGCGGCGGCAATTTTCGCTTAGAGTATTGATTCCACTGGCAGAAGCCGTATTGGCCGCCTCTGAGGATTCTGATGAATTTGAACGCATTGATCTGTATGTGCACCAGATTCTTGACCTGGTTCCGACAAGCCCTGAAACCGATGATGAAGATCAGCCCGAGCCGCCCGAACAAAGCGAAGTTCTGGGCTATATTGAACGCGCCGCCGACGTCACTGGCGCCGAAAACTGGCGGCTGGCAGACATGGTTCTGACCACCTCACGCGAGGACGTAGACGCAATTTCACGCGAAGTGTTTCAGAAAGTCCTGTCAAACATGTGCGAAGTGATCGACCATCTGGGAGTCGATATGGTGGTATTGACGGGTCGCCCGTCACGGCTCCCGGCGGTGCGCTCGATTATCGAAGAAATGCTGGTTGTACCGCCGCATAGATTGATTTCCATGCATAAATACCGGACTGGCCGCTGGTATCCGTTCCGCGACCCGGTGACTCAGCGGATTGGCGACCCGAAATCAACGGTGGCCGTCGGCGGCATGTTGATAGCCCTGTCCGAAAGCCGGATCCCGAATTTCAAAGTCACGACCGAAGCGTTTCAGATGCGCTCTACTGCGCGTTTCATCGGCGAGATGGACAGCAACGGCCAGATCCTGAACGAGCGTATTCTGTTTTCGGATGTCGATCTGGACAAAAAGGGCAAAGCGGGTGAACAGACCGCGACATTGTCGATGTTTTCACCGGTTCATATCGGTTCGCGGCAATTGGCTTTGGAACGCTGGACAACGACGCCATTGTTCCGATTGGATTTCGCCAGCATCAATGCCCAGCAACGCCCATCTCCGATTCAAGTAACGCTTGAAAAAGACGATCCTGATGACGATGAAGAAAACAAAAGCTCCGAGGCTACTCTGCGCCGCGAAACGCTGCGCGAGGCCTTTAAAATCAGCGAATTGTTTGATGGCGAAGGCGACGAAATGAAGACATCCGAGGTGGTGTTGCGATTGCAGACCCTTGGGTTTGACGATGATTACTGGATTGATACCGGTGTTTACAGAATTTAGGCGGCGACGCGTGTGAGAGAGGCGAAATGACAGATCAGAATGCAATTGCCGAACGGTGCAATGAGGTCGCGGCCTTGTCACGCAAGGCGCTTGAATGGGTCATGGACGATGTCAACACAGAGTCCGTTGCCCTTGAACGGAAAGCTCTGAACCAGATGCTGCGTAAATCTGCACGTCGGGCCGAAAGATTGGCCCGCTCGGCGCAGACAAAAATGAGCGTGAGCGTGTTTGGCCCCAGCCAGGCAGGTAAATCCTTTTTGGTATCAGTGTTGGCGCGCCCTGCCGAAGGGCGTCTGGTCGCGGATTTCAACGGTCCGGGTGGCCAGCTTGATTATATCCGCGAGATAAACCCAGAAGGCGAAGGCGAAAGCACCGGACTGGTAACGCGGTTCACCATGTCCAAGGATGCGATGCCCGACGGCTTTCCGATCCAGCTAAATCTGCTTACCGAAGCAGACGTTGCCCGCACTATCATCAACAGTTTCTACATGGATGGCGATCAATCTGAACCTGCGCCCGAGACATCGGATCTGACCACGCATCTTGAGGCGTTCAAATCCAAGGCGGGTGCCGCCGATGTCGCGGGCATCAGCTATGAAGAAGTGTTGGAAATTCAGGAATATATCCAAACTGCGTTTGGCCGTACTGCCTATGCTGCCGCACTAAAACCATTCTGGGATGATGCGGCGCTGATGGCACCGCGACTGTCAATTCCGGATCGGGCTGCGTTTTTTGAAATTCTTTGGGGTGGCCATGAACCCTTTACAAAACTGTATATACAGCTAGCCGAAGCCTTGGCCAAGATTGACCATGCCGAGGTCGTTCACACGCCGCTGAATGCGCTGATCCCGCGTGAAACATCAATAATTGACGTAAAAGCGCTGCATGGGTTGTTCAACGGCGATGCCAGCGACACGCTGCAGGTTCGGACGTCTTCGGGCAA
>JAHRVZ010000224.1 GCA_019090405.1 Paracoccaceae bacterium | reverse complement strand
TGGGATAATGTTTGAAAACTTGCTCCTGTGGGCCTAAAATTTATGCAGTATTTTACACAATATGGCGCGGCATATGACGCAGACCTTTGAATATCGTGGCGAGACCGCCCCCGACACATTGGAAACTGATACTGACGTGGCGGTTGCGGCGCTGATAACGCGCGTTGGCGAACGCGTGCGCAAAGCCCGAGAGCAAAAAGGCATTCCGCGTCGGGTTCTTTCTGAAATGTCAGGTGTGTCTCCACGCTATCTGGCGCAGCTAGAGGCTGGAGACGGCAATATTTCCATCGGATTGCTGCAAAGGGTTGCCAGTGCTTTGGAATACCGAATTGAATCGCTCATGGGTGAGGATGATCCGCCTGTATCCGATGCAGAACGGGTGTCACAGGTGTTTAGCGGTGCCACGGTAGATGTGCAGGATGCTGTGATGCGCTTGCTGGACCTGGCGCCGGTCGCTGCAATGCGGGCGCGTCGGGTGTGTTTGGTGGGATTGCGCGGTGCTGGAAAATCGACACTTGGTGCGTTGGCGGGTCAGAAACTGGGTCTTCCGTTTGTCGAACTGAACCGCGAAATAGAAGAACAAAGTGGTATGCCGGTGGACGAGGTGATCGCGCTTTATGGGCAAGAAGGGTATCGCAAGCTAGAAGCGCAGGCTTTGGGGCGGGTGATTGCGACGCATGAGTCTTTGATATTGGCGGTTGCAGGGGGGATCGTGGCTGACGCCGAAACCTTTGGCACGCTGCTTGCGCATTTTCATACGGTCTGGGTAAAGACGTCGCCGGCGGAACATATGACGCGGGTCCGCGCACAAGGGGACGAACGCCCGATGGCGGGAAACCCCGAGGCTATGGAACAGCTTAAATCAATCCTGACCAGTCGCGAGGCCTTGTATGAGCAGGCCAAAGCGCAGTTGGATACCTCTGGACAGACAGTAGATCAGTCCATTACCCGGCTTTTGGGCCTGGTTGAAAACCGCAGGTTTCTGGAATGAGACGATCCTGTGGATCGTCGTTGTTTTGATTTAGTGCCTCCGGCGGGGATATTTAAACCAAACTGAAATTAGCTGGCTGGTCGTAACCAATTATTGGCAAATTCGACTTTATCCAGACCGCAGAACCGCCTGATCCGGGACAATTCGGATTCAAGCCGGGACGTGCGGGCCGTAGACCAGCGGGTTTTTGGTTCGGGCCACAGGGCCGTTACTTTCAGGGTTCCGGTATCGCGGTGGGCCTTTATGTCGATGCGTCCAATCAGGCGATCGCCTTCGATCAGAGGAAAAACATAATAGCCGTATTTGCGTTTAGGAGCAGGCACAAAGACCTCGATCCTATAGTGGAATCCGAACAGACGCTCGGCGCGTTTGCGATCGCGCAGGGCCGGGTCAAACGGGCTGAGAACGCGGATGCGACCGGGGGGCGGGGCAATGTCTGTGGTCTGTTCCATCACATCGGCGCGCGCAAAGCAGGTGCGTTTTGTGCCATCGGCGTTGGCGATTTCAACAGGGATGAGGGCACCGGTTGCCAGATTTTCAGCGCACCAGTTTTTGGCTTCGGCGGGGGTGACGGTGGCCCAGAATGCCGCCAATTCACCTGAGGTCGCGAACCCCAGACGGTCAAGTGCTGCGTTACAGCACCAATCAATTGTTTCCTCTTCTGGCGGTGTAGAGCTGGCCGAATGCAGGCCGGTTTCAATGACCCGTTCGGTCAGATCATAGCGTTTCTGGAAACCATCGCGCCCGGTGACGCATAACGCCCCACTGCGCCACAGATATTCAAGCGCGGTTTTAGAAGGATGCCAGTCCCACCAGCCACCGCTGCCTTTCTTTTCATCTTTGCCAACATCGGATGAACACACCGACCCGTGGTCTTGAATTTGTTGCAGGACGGTTTCAAACTGACCTTCAAACCCGTCGCGCCGCCAGTTCTTCCACTGGGATTTAAGCCGGGTCGCATCGCGCTTGAACCTGAGTTTCCAGTGTGGATAGAATTCCATCGGAATGACTGCGGCGTCATGGGTCCAGTGCTCGAACAGCCCGCGGTCTTTTTCATAAAGGTGTTTCAGGTTTTGGGGCCGATAACCGGGACGTCGTGAGAACAGAATCATATCATGGGCGCGCGCGACCGTGTTGATGCTGTCGAGTTGGACAAAGCCCAAACGATGGATCAATGCGCCAAGATCATCGCCCTTGGACGGCCCTGTGGGGGTTTCGGCCAAGGCATGGCAGTCAAGAAACAATCGCCGAGCGGTGCGGTTGTCAAGTTGGGCAATGGCCATCGGTTTAGCGTCGTTTCAAAGTGTCGCCAAAGGCGATCTTTGGGGTCAGGGTGATTTCATTGTCCTGGTTCTGAGAGGGCTCGGCCCCACGGTCGGCAATCAGACGGTCGGCAATGATCTGGGCTGCCGTGCGGCCAATTTCCAAGCGGCAGGCATCCATAGTTGCCAGTTGCCGTGGCAACCCATCCAGCAGTTCGACGCCATTAAATCCAGCCAGTCCAATCTTTCCCGGAATATCAATGCCCTGCTCAAGTAGATACAACAACCCACCAGCACCGATCATGTCATTGGAATAATACAGAAAATCAAGCTTTGGAGACCGCTTTAAAATGTCACGTGTCATCTCTCGCCCCTTGAGCAGGGCCGATCCGCCGGAATAAAACTCACGATCTTCGATCTCGACTCCATTTTTGGCGAGCACTTCGGTCAGGCCTTCAAACCGCTTACGGGCACGGTGATCCAGTGGCATTTTGGTGCCCATAAACCCGATATGCCGATACCCGGCTTTCAGGATTTCAGTGGCCATTTCCCGCCCGGCCCGACGATGTGAAATACCAACCATTGCATCGACCGGTGTGCCATCGGTGTCCATAATTTCGACCACCGGAATACCGGCTGCCCGCAGCATCGCGCGAGAGGCATCTGAATGTTCCAATCCGGCAATAATCACGCCCGAGGGTCGCCAGGACAGCATTTCGTACAGCACCTGTTCTTCTTTTTCCGGCAGATAGTCAGTCACGCCAACCACTGGTTGCAGTTCGGTATTTTCCAAGATCTGATTGATGCCGGTCATGACTTCCGGGAATACCATGTTGGATAGCGACGGGATGATAACGGCAACCAGATTGACCCGGTTAGACGCCAGCGCACCTGCGATCTTATTTGGCACATATCCGAGTTCTTTGGCGGCGGCCAAAACCCGGGCGCGGGTGGCATCGGACACGTCTCCGCGTTTGCGCAACACGCGGCTTACGGTCATTTCGGATACACCGGATGCCTCTGAGACATCGCGTAGGGTAAGGGGACGTTTTTGATCGGTAGCCAAGACAAACCTTTCTGTGCCGGGTTCGTTCAGCTTATGCATTCGGACCAAAATATTCAACCAAACTCGCACTTTGTTGGTTCTGCTGTTCCTGGGCTGAGCGAGGTCATATTGTGTTTTGCACCGGTGATATTGAAGAGTTCACGAAACGTTGCATCCTTCAAAGTTGCGTGCAACAAACGGCAGGCTGCCAATCCTGATGCGACAGTGCCTGAAGATACGGCAATTTGGCCTTAGTGCAGCAGCACGACCCCGTGGCTCAACTGGATAGAGCAGCCCCCTCCTAAGGGGCAGGTTACAGGTTCGAATCCTGTCGGGGTC
>JAHRVZ010000014.1 GCA_019090405.1 Paracoccaceae bacterium | reverse complement strand
TTGATCGTATCATTGTGACCGCTGCCGCCGAGGATCCGCCCGGCCCGCTCTTGGCGCAGCTTAAAATCGGCGGTATCATGGTTGTACCAGTGGGCCAGTCGGATTCAGTTCAGACACTTATCCGGGTACGCCGCACTGACACAGGCTATGACTATGATGAGTTGCGCTCGGTGCGGTTTGTGCCATTGCTCGAGGGTTTGGGCAAAGACGCGTAACTGAACTAAACAGACTACCCCCGACCCAAAAAAGGGGGAGCGTTTTGAGGGATATGAGATGAGGTTTTCGTTTTCTTACCGCCAATCCGGGATGCTCTCGCTGGCAGCGTTTGTGCTGTTGGCCGGATGCTCTGAGCCGTTTGACTATGATTTGCGTGGCAATACCGGAGGGTTCAACACCGCAGATGCCGCGCGCGGCGCGACAACAAACCGGCCAACACCGGATGATCGGGGAATCATTTCCTATCCGCGTTATCAGGTGGCCGTGGCACAGCGCGGAGACACCGTGGCAGATGTTGCCACCCGTATTGGTCTGCCGGCAGAGGAATTGGCACGCTACAATGGCGTTCAGGTCGGTGATGCAATGCGCAAGGGCGAAATACTGGCCCTACCCCGGCGTGTTTCTGAACCTTCTGCCGCAACCGGTGTAGATATTGAATCGCTGGCCGGAGGCGCGATTGACGCGTCCGCGGACACCACGCCGGTTCAAACATCATCTCTTGAACCGGCGGCCACGCCAAAGCCAGCTAAGGCAACCGGCCCGGAACCGGTTCGCCACAAAGTGGTTCGTGGTGAAACCGCCTATACCATTTCCCGGCTATATCAGGTGCCAGTGAAATCACTGGGCGAATGGAACGGACTGGATTCGGATTTCTCAATTCGCGAAGGCCAATACCTGCTAATCCCGATTACGGTAGAGCCGGTAAGCGCAGCCGTGGCCACAAACGATCCCGGTGTTGGATCGCAAACGCCAACCCCGCCAAGCGCTCTTACCCCGCTTCCGGATGAGAAAATTGACCCAAAGCCGGTTGAAGTGCCCAAAGTTTCCGTCGGCGAGCCGACGCAAGCCAGCAACACGGCCCAAATGAGCTTTCCGGTTCGCGGTAAGATCATCGGCGACTACAAAAAGGGCAAAAACGAAGGCATCAACATCTCGGCGGCCCCCGGAACCAAAGTAACCGCAGCCGCCGATGGGACAGTTGCTGCGATTATCAACAACGATGAAAACGTGCCAATTCTGGTTGTTCGCCATTCCGACAATGTGATGACGGTCTATGCCAATGTCGAACAGGTTCAGGTGAAAAAAGGCGAAACGGTCAAGCGCGGCCAACCATTGGCAAGCCTACGCGACGGCGACAACGCCTATGTGCATTTTGAGGTACGCAATGGGTTCGACAGCGTCGATCCAATGCCATACTTGGAATAAAGGCCTCTAGATCTTGATCTTATGGCGACCAGCAAGATCAACAAAGAACTGCCAGGCCACCCGCCCGGACCGTGATCCACGTGTGGCCTGCCACTCAATCGCCTCGGCGCGCAAGGTTTCGGCGTCGACCTGAACACCATAAGCCTCGCAATAGCGGTCAATCATTTCAAGGTATTCGTCCTGAGAACAGGGATGAAACCCCAGCCACAAACCAAAGCGATCTGACAGCGATACCTTTTCCTCGACCGCTTCGGATGGGGAAATTGCGCTGGATCGTTCGTTTTCGATCATGTCACGTGGCATCAGATGGCGACGGTTTGACGTGGCGTACAAAACCACATTATCAGGTCGCCCTTCGATACCCCCGTCCAGAATGGCCTTGAGCGATTTGTAATGCTCATCATCATGGGAAAACGACAGATCATCGCAAAACAACACAAATTGATAGCGAGCTGTGCGCAAATGGTTCAGCAATCGCCCCACTGTGGGCAAATCTTCGCGTTGCAGTTCGATAAGTTTCAGATCCGGTGAATTAACCTGAACTGCCGCATGTATAGCTTTGACAAGACTTGATTTTCCCATGCCGCGCGCGCCCCACAACAGCGCGTTATTCGCCGGAAAACCAGATGCAAACCGCTGGGTATTATCCAGCAATATATCGCGTGCTCGGTCGATACCAATCAACAGGTCCATATCAACGCGATTGACGTCAGCAACCGGCACCAGACGATCCGGTTCGACATGCCAGACAAAGGCGGATGCTGCTGCAAAATCAGGCGCGGCCTGCGGCACAGGAGACATCCGCTCTAGCGCTGCCGCGATCCGCTCTAACGGATCACTCATTTTTTGTCGTCCCCGTCGTTGTTGTCCCCGTCGTTGTTGTCCCCGTCGTCGCTGTCGTCGGCATCTTCGTCACCAAAATCTTCGAAATCATCATCGTCTTCTTCTTCTTCATCATCGTCCAGATCAAACAGGCTTTCGTCTTCGCCAATTATGCCTTCTTTGCGGGCGGCAACATCTTTTTGACGCTCGACATAGGCCACCAAAGCGATTGAAATTTCATACAGGCCATAGACCACCGTAAACAAAATGATCTGCGTGATCACGTCTGGCGGCGTTACCAATGCGGCCACCACCAAAATCGCAACAATCGCATATTTCCGCGTTGATCTCAGGCCACGAGAGCTGGCCAAACCTGCCTTGCCCATCAACGTCAGCAATACCGGCAACTGGAAACACAACCCAAAGGCCATGATCATTTTCAATGTGATATCAAGGGTTTCATTGACCTTGCCGTTAAAGACAATATCAATGCCGCCGTTTCTAACGTCAGACGTCCCGTTCTCATCAGCGACTATAGCCGCCAAATACGATGGAAGATCAGCAAATCCCAAAAAGAACGTCATCGCCAAAGGCACAACGAACAAATGCGCAAATGCCGCGCCAATCAAAAACATCACTGGCGAGGCGATCAAAAACGGCAGGAACGCGCCGCGTTCGTTGCGATACAGCCCCGGAGCGACAAAGCGCCAAAGTTGAAAACCAATCACCGGAAAGGCCAGCATAAAGCCCCCCACCATCGAGATGCGGATCAGGGTGAAAAAATACTCTTGCGGCGCAGTGTACTGCATCACCGGGTCTTCATTGCCCAGACTGCGCATACTGGCCTCGATCGGGATGAGCAGGAAATCAAGGATCTGACTGCCAAAAGTAAAGCAGATAATCATCCCCACGATAAACGCCATGACCGATCGGATCAGCCGGGTGCGCAATTCGGCCAGATGCTCGATCAATGGGGCCGAACTGTCTTCGATTTCTTCGGTCTGGCTCATGTTTCGGCCTTGTCAGGGGTATCATCCGCTGCCAGCGCTGCTTCGGCTTCGTCCGCTTTAGCCAAGGCTTCGGCGGCTTCGCTTGCTTTGCGTTCCGCAGCTTTGCGTGCGGTGGCGGCCTGCGTTTTCTTGGCGGATGCGGCGCGTTCTGCCGATAATTTACCGATATCTTTTGTTGGATCAAATTTGCCCGGGTTCAGATCCTCGGCCAGATCGCGCGTTGCATCCTTGACGCTGTCCAAAGCTGACCCAATCGGGTTGGTGGCCGTCTTAAGCCCCTTGGCGATGTCATGCACCCCGGTTTCATCGGCCGCGTCGTTCATCGCCCGGCTGAATTCACGGGCCATGCCTTTGGCCTTGCCGACAAATCGCCCAACATTGCGGAACATGACCGGCAAATCTTTGGGGCCGACAATGATCAGCGCCACGACGCCGACCACCAGCATCTCGGACAAACCCAGATCGAACATTGTTGTTTACGCCTTGTCTTTGCCGTTGTCTTTGTCTTTGTCGTCACCAGCAGCGTCAGGCGTTATGTCCTTGGCCTCTAGCGAGGCGTCTTCTTCCAGTTCTTTCTGGCCATCATTGATGCCCTTTTTAAACGATGTGATGCCTTTGCCCACTTCGCCCATCAACGAGCTGATTTTGCCACGTCCAAACAACACCAGAACCACAACCGCAATAAGCAGCAGGCCCGGCAGACCCATATTCCCAATTCCCATTTTCGATCTCCTTAATGTCACCCGCAGCATTGGCGTACGGGCAAAGTCGCACCTGTTTTACGCAGCACCAGCGCCGGGGGAAAGTCACAAACCGGTAATCGCTGCGAAATCAATCCGACATTTACCCTTTTTTCCGCCAACTGATACTCAACTGACAGGTTTATGTCAGTTGGGTGCTGCTAGGTCCAGCCCATCATCAAAAGGAGAAACCAGATGACACAAACAGCAACTCAAAACGTTGTAGAAATAACAACCTTCAAATTGGCATCAGGCGTCAGCCCGGACCATTACATCAGCCTTTCAAAAACCACCAACGCCTTTGTCGAAAACAGCCCCGGCTTTATCTTCCGCCGCCTCAGCTCAGGCGACGATGGGTATTGGACTGATACCGTCATATGGACGGACTTAAACGCCGCCAAAACCGCTTTCGAAGCCTTTCCAAAACAAGGTTTCGCACAGGATATCATGGCTGCAATTGATGGCGATACACTAAAAATGCGCCACGAAACAATCCACAACACACAGGGTCCGTCAGCGGATCAATAAAGCAACCTGACTTGACGAACGCCCCTTGCGTGCATCATGGCTTAGACCATGCGCCGCACTGATCGCCTGTTCGACATCATCCAAATCCTGCGCGACGGTAATTTGCACCGCGCGCAGGACATTGCCGCGCGACTTGAGGTATCGGTACGCACGATATACCGCGATATGGACACGCTTGTGGCGTCGGGCGTGCCGGTTCAGGGCGAACGCGGTGTTGGTTACATGGCAACCGAGGCCGTCGCCCTGCCGCCCCTGACCCTGACCCCAGCCGAGCTAGAAGCGCTGAACCTTGGCATGGCAATCGTCGCCGAGGCCGCCGATTCCGATCTTAAATCCGCCGCCCTGTCACTGGCGGGAAAAATCGACGCGGTTCTGCCGACCAGAGTCATAGCCGAGGCTGACAGTTGGAAATTCGCCGTCTACCCGTTTGCCGATGCGGCACGTGGCTTTTCCCATATGGCGACCTTGCGCGCGGCCATCAAATCTCGCCAAAAACTTGCCCTATCCTACCGGCGCATTGATAACACGCTGACACAGCGCACCGTTCGTCCACTGCATATGGAATATTGGGGCCGGGTCTGGACTTTGACGGCATGGTGCGAAACCCGCAATGATTTCCGTGTGTTCCGTGTCGATCTGATCGAACAAGCCCAGGCTTTGCCAGAACTATTCGTCGATGAGCCGGGCAAAAACCTGGCGGATTACAGCGAACATCACGACCATCGCCTTTGATTTCTTCTCGACAAAAATACTCGTGCCACAGGCATGGTGCACAGCACCATTTTGTTACGCAGCAAACACAAAACAACGATCCCGCCGGATCGTCAGCCACATCACTTTACCTTCGGCAGGAAGAAACACATTCGGCACCGTCGCCTTCAGCTCCGGTCCACCATAATCCATGGTAAACTCTACCAGCGACTCATGCCCCATAAACCGCGCGCGTTTCACCACACCTCGCGCCGCTATGCCGTCGCTTGATGTGGGGTTTGGGCCGCTGCCACCCCGGTCAAAATCCAGCCGCACATGTTGTGGACGGAAAACGATGTCCACATTCGTACCATCCGCCAGCCCCGGTGCCAGAAACTGCCCGAATGGGGTCTGCGCCAAGGCTCCGTTGACCTGCGCCTTCAACACATTGGCATCACTGAAAAACGACGCCGCCGCGCGATCCACAGGGCGGGTATAGACATTATACGGCGCCCCCTGTTGCACAATTTTGCCGTGACGCATCAACGCAATTTCATCAGCCATGCGCATGGCTTCGTCCGGTTCATGTGTCACCAACAGAACAGCGGTGTCTTCTTCTTTCAACAGGCTTAACGTTTCGTCTCGAATGCCATCGCGCAGCCGATTATCCAGACCAGAAAACGGCTCATCCATCAACATGATCCGTGGCCTTGGTGCCAATGCGCGCACCAACGCCACCCGTTGTTGCTCGCCTCCTGAAAGCTGATGTGGATAGCCATCAATAAAACGCAGCAGACCAACCCGGTCCAGCAACTCCTTAACCCGCGTTCGTTTTTCGTCCTTCGGTCCTGTAAGACCAAAACTGACATTGTCTGCCACCGTAAGGTGCGGAAACAAAACGAAATCCTGAAAGATCAGCCCGATTTTACGCTGCTCGGGTGGAACTCTATAGTCGGTGTCGCAGACCAGTTTTCCGTCAACATAGATTTCACCGCTATCTTGCATCTCGACACCGGCAATCATCCGCAGCGTCGTGGACTTGCCGCAGCCCGATGGCCCCAGCAAACAGGTTACCTGACCGGGCATGATCTGCAGCGACACATCATCCACGACCGACCGCCCGCCATAGCGTCGGATCAGATTTCGAATTTCAAGCCTGGGGCTTTGCGGCTGCACAGAGATGCCTCATTGGATTTAACCGATTAAAACCATCGGTTTTTCCGCAGATAGCAACCCCGCCAATGTGGCGCAAGCATCTAGCTGCCAGCCAATTCACTGGATTGGGCCGTTTTTCAAACAATCCAAGCAGGTTTTGGCTGCAAAAACTTCGATCTCACGGCTTTAGTAGATCAAATTCACCGCTGGCCCGCACCTGTCCGTTCACTTGCAATTCCACCCGGTGCAGCCCCGCAAAAAGCCGGAAAGTCGTGGCATTGCCCCTAAGCCGGTGTTTTTTAGTCAATTCAAGCGGGGTCGCGGCTTTGACAACTGCGGTTTTCAACTTGAACACCTTAGAACGCAACCCGCCGTCGGCTTTACGAAACCACAGTATGTAGTCCACCAAAACCGCCTCGTCCTTTGCTGATTCAATCCGGCATTTGAACTCTAGAACCGACCCGATCGTCACCATCCCCGGCTGAATACTGATATCGCAAATCAGTTCAGCATCCGGATCATAGCCCAGCATCGCCATTGCCTGTGGATGTCCGGCCTTTATCAACCCGCGCAACGCATGGCGGGTCATCCAGTCCAGCTCATCCTGATTTTGCACGCCGTGACGCGCCCATGCCCGAAGCCGGTCCAGCGCCATATCAGGGTCTTTTTTTGTGATATCATTCAGATGATTGGCGACCGATCGGGTCACATATCGCGTCTGGTCGCTATGCAACACATCCAGCAGATCAAGCGGTTGATCCAACCTTAACCCAACCGCCTGCCCCCAAGGTAAACGCGGACGCGTGCCTTCGGTGACAAGTCGACGAACATGATAGCTGTCGTGACGCGCCCATTGCACCATTCGCGCAAGAACCAGATCCGGTTCGGCGTTCAGAAACGGGCGAATGGCCCATTCCATCGAAAACCGCTGGGTAATGTCGCCGATCAGATCAAGCCCCAGATCAACATGATCCGGCAATCCTGCCCGAGCGACAAACTCACCCAATGGGGCAAATATGAAATCACCGAAATCGTCATCCGCAAGCGATGGATCCAGCGGCGCTGGCAACGCCGCGCGCAAAACCGGGGCGGTGTCTGGCAACGGGCCGGGCAATTGTTTTTCCAGACAATCCGCGATCCAGTTGATCCGCTCTTTCAGTTCGAAATCAGCAAGCCGCGCCATGACATCCGCCTCAAACCCAGATGCGTCAAAGCGCGGATCCGCAGCGTCAAAAAGCCCCGCAAGATAGCGGATCTTTTCTGCGTTAAACAACTGATCTTTTAGCGAAAATCCCTGAGTGTCTGCCATCCTTACATGGTCAGATTGGTGGCACCACCATCCACTAACAAGTTCTGCCCGACAATAAACCCGGCCTGCTGCGAACACAGAAATGCACAGGCCGCGCCAAATTCCTGCCGCGTTCCGTAACGGCCCGCCGGAATCGTAGCTTCGCGGTCGGCGCGCGCCTTGGCAATCGAAATGCCCTGCGCCGCTGCCACCCCATTGTCCAGCCCCGTCGCGCGGTCAGTGTCATGAAGCCCCGGCAACAGGTTGTTGATGTTTACGCCGCTTGCTGCAACCTGCCGTGAGGTTCCCGCGACATACCCGGTCAGGCCGGTGCGTGCCGAATTGGACAGGCCCAGCACTCCAATCGGCGCGCGCACCGACTGGCTGGTGATGTTAACCACCCGGCCCCAGCCCCGTTCCATCATCCCCGGCACAAGCGCCTTGATCAGCGCAATGGGTGCCAGCATGTTGGCATCCAACGCCTTGATGAAATCCGCGCGGTCCCAATCGGACCAAATACCCGGAGGTGGCCCGCCCGCGTTGTTCACCAAAATGTCTACATCACCGGCAACGGCCAGAACCGCCGCCTGCCCGTCTTCGGTTGCCACATCAGCGGCAACGGTCGTCACGTCAACACCATAGGCATCGCGGATTGCCTGAGCCGATGCCTCAAGTGCCTCGGCCCCGCGCGCATTCATAACCAGATTGACCCCGGCGTCGGCCAAAGCCTCGGCACAACCCAACCCCAGTCCTTTACTGCTGGCGCAAACCAGTGCGCGCTTGCCGACAATCCCAAAATCCATTTCCGCTCTCCTGATTTTCACGTTCTTGCGCATAGGTAACATTGCCTGCACCGCATTTGCCAGCAAATCACCAGTGAACTGACCGCATTTCGACACAATCAGGCGCTATTGAGTGTTGGAATACGGCACGACGACTGCCAGATTGCCAAAACACCCAGCAAGAGCGACTCAGCGTGAGCACACAACCCTCTCAATCCCAAAGTATTCTAATCTACCGTGCTGACGCTTTTCAGGTCAGCGACGGTGCAAATCTTGGTGACGCGATTTCAGTGTGTGACGATTTGGTCCCGAACGATGTTTATACCCTGAAAACAGGGTCAACACGTGAACGCCTGTCAGTTCACGCCCTTAAAGACGGGAAATTTACGATAGCCGAGAATACCGAAATCGGCAGCCCTCGTGCCACGCTGCATCTGGATGGAGCACTGATCCTGATGTCGCCGGACGGCCAGAATACCGATGCGATCGTTCTGGTAGAGGTTGATCAGGATGGACATATCGCTGATATTTATCTGCTGCCACTGGCTCCGCTGATCGAAAAGACCGACTATACCTTGGTCGGCGTGGACAAACAGGCCGCACGGCAAAAATTTGCCCAGGTGGCCTGTGTGTCTTTTACCCGTGGCACCCATATCACGATGGCGTCCGGCGCCCAAACCCGCATCGAAGACCTGCAAGTCGGAGACCGCGTCCTGACCCGCGATAACGGCTCACAACAGGTGCGCTGGATCGGTCAAAGCACCCTGCGCGCGACCGGTGATTTTGCCCCAATTGTTGTGACGGCCGGAACACTGAACAACAGCAACGACCTGACTGTAAGCCCCGATCACCGTTTGTTCGTCTATCAACGCAGCGACCAGATTGGAGCCGGTCAATCCGAATTGCTGCTCAAGGCCCGGCATCTGGTCAACGGCGAAAGCGTTTACGTGCAGAACGGTGGATTCGTTGAGTATTTTCAGATTCTTTTTGATAGCCACCACATCATTTATGCCGAAGGAATCGCCGCCGAATCGATGCTGGTCGATCCACGCACAAAACCCGCGTTGCCAGCGGAATTACTCAAAAAACTAAGCGCAATGCCGGAACACGCAGGCCGCGACAGCCATGGATTGGACGTACAAGAGGCTCTGCTAAACCGCCCTGACGCCATTCAATTGCTAAAACGCGCCTCGATGAAGTAGCTGCACGCGCGCATTCTTGCGCTGCTGCCAATCCGTCCTTATACGCGCCATATGTTAGACACCGCTACAAATCGCCCGGACCTGCCGCCCGAAATTGCCCGACGACGGACGTTTGCCATCATTTCTCACCCGGATGCCGGCAAGACCACGTTGACCGAAAAATTCCTGCTGTATGGTGGTGCCATCCAGATGGCTGGTCAGGTCCGCGCCAAAGGCGAAACCCGACGCACGCGTTCGGATTTCATGCAGATGGAAAAAGACCGTGGAATTTCTGTGTCTGCATCGGCAATGTCATTTGATTACAATGGCTTGCGGTTCAATCTTGTGGACACTCCGGGCCACTCTGATTTCTCGGAAGATACCTATCGCACGCTGACCGCTGTGGATGCGGCGGTGATGGTGATTGATGGGGCAAAAGGTGTGGAAAGCCAGACCCAAAAGCTGTTTGAGGTTTGCCGCCTGCGCGATCTGCCAATCCTGACATTCTGCAACAAGATGGACCGTGAAAGCCGGGACATTTTCGAAATCATTGATGAAATTCAGGAAAACCTTGCCATTGACGTGACCCCGGCCAGCTGGCCCATCGGCGTCGGGCGTGATTTTGTCGGCTGCTATGATATTCTGCGTGACCGTCTGGAATTGATGGACCGCGCCGACCGCAACAAAGTCGCGCAAAGCATTGAAATCA
>JAHRVZ010000223.1 GCA_019090405.1 Paracoccaceae bacterium | reverse complement strand
GTCACTTTGGAAAGATGCCGAGGCGCCGTTGCCGCGCAATCCAATGCTGGAATGTGCCGATGGGTATGTCTGTACCGCCCGCGACTGTACCTCATCTGCGAACCGAAACTGGCGCGGCATGACACGCGATGCGGCGGTTGAGCAATTGGCCAAAGACGGGTGCCTTGCTGCCCCGGTGCGCACGCTGGCGGAAATGGTTGATCACCCCCAAACCCACGCCCGCGATCTGGTGCAGTGGCATGACGGGGCGGATGGGTTGAAATGGCCGCTTTTGGGATCACCGATGGCGTTTTCGGGGCTAAAACCGGATGTCGGCGACCCCATCGGGCAACCGCAGCAGGTTGATGCCGCAATGCGGGCGCGACTGGGTATCAACGACTGAAATGGGGACTAAGATCGGGGTGAAATGAAATAGTGAAATGCGTTTCAAAAATGTAGACGCAGCGGTTAGTTCGTGATAAATCAATACTGTCTAATAAGGCGGGTTGGGGAAATGGTGCATATCATACACATATGAGACTGCCAGTTCCCGCCATAAAATCTTTGGGAGGAAAGATGACAATGCAAAAAACACAAAAGGCTATTATAGCCGCTTTGACACTAAGTGTCGGCCTTGCAGCTTCGGCGGCGAGCGCCAAAACACTGCGATTCACTACCCAGCTTCCGGCAAAGAACTTTGCGACGCTGAATGCGATTGAGTTTACGCAATGCGTGGCCGCTGGCAGCGATATCGACATCGAAGTTTACGATTCGGCGCAGTTGTATCGCGACAAAGAAGTTCCGCAGGCGGTTTCGTCGGGCGCGATTGACATGGGCATGACCACAACCGCGCGTTTTGCCGGGACCATTCCGGCGATCGAGATTCTGTATGTTCCGTTTGCCATGGGATCACGCGATGAGATCATCGCCGCGCTGGCACCGGATGCAGAACTTCGCAACCTGCTTGATGCCGAAATGACCAAAACCGGCGCGCGTCCGATTTACTGGATGGATTACGGGACGGCAGTATTCCTGTCCAAAGCTGACAATCCGATTCGCACACCCGCCGACGTCAAAGGCAAAAAAGTGCGGGTTTTCGGCAAGACACTGGGTGATTTCGTGACCGCACTGGGCGGCGTGCCAACGCTGACATCGGGTTCTGAACAGTTCCTGGCCTATCAGCGCGGAACAGTCGACGCCGGGATGACCGGCATCGGGTCGGTGAAATCGCGTAAACTATACGAAGTCATGGATGTTGTGACCCGGTCCGAGCATGCAAAAATCGAATTTGTCATGCTGATCAATGATGGTGTCTGGGCTTCGCTAAGCGGGGACGAGCAGGCGGTCATGACCAAGTGTGGTATCGAATCAGAAGCCGCTTTGCGCGCCTCCATCGCCGAAATCGAGGCGGATGCTGCAGCTGAAACGATTGCTCAGGGTAAAGAGGTCGTCGAGGTTTCCGCCGAAGAGCGTGAGGCCTGGAAGGCCGCCGCGCAACCGGTGATCGACGCCTATCTGGCAAACTCTGGCGAACTTGGTCAGAAGGTCATGAAAGCAATTGGCCAATAGGTCACTGCTGACAGACCAATTAGCATACTCACCCGGCGGGCCGCATTGTCGGCTCGCCGGGTGGGCAAAAATTTTTCGCAACAGAATCTGGGTGCTTGATGCTTCGTTTCATTGACGGTGTTTCCGACCAGTTCGCCCGTATCGCGGCCGTCCTGTTCTTTGTCATAGGTCTTGTGATCTCGTTTGAAGTTGTTGCGCGGTATGTGTTCAATTCGCCAACGACCTGGGCCGAAGAGGGCGCGCGGCTGTTACAGCTTTGGGCGACCTATCTGGCGATGGGGTATGTGCTGCGGACCGACGGGTTGATCCGGATAACGGTGCTGACCGAAATGATCGGGCCGGGCGGACGGCGGATGCTGGAACTTCTGGCATTGGTGTGGATTTTGGTTTTCAGCGCCTTTGCGTTCTGGCTTGGCCTTGAGGTTGTGTTTGAAAGCATCGAAAAGGGCCGCGCCACGGCGACCATGAATCAGGTGCCGAAGTTCTGGACCGAAACCGCAATTCCGGCTGGGTTCTTTGTTCTCATGCTTCAGGTACTGGCGCAGATCTGGCGCCAGATACGAAATAAACCCGACGATTCCGAGCTTGCCAAACCGGCGGCCGATATGTCGATTTAGGGAATAACACATTGTCTGCATTCATCATTCTTGGGCTTCTGCTGGTATTCTTGCTGCTGGGCATTCCGATTGCTTTTGTGATGGGGGGGCTTGGGCTTGGGCTTCTTCTGTTCAAGGGGTTCAATCCGATTATGATCCCGCAGGGGCTGTATTCCAGCGTCGACAGCTTTATCCTGCTTGCGGTTCCGCTGTTTTTGCTGATGTCGAATATTCTGCTCAAGGGCGGGGTCGGCAAGGATCTGTTTGTCGCCGCGCAAAGTTGGGTCGGCCATTGGCCCGGCGGGCTTGGCGTCGCGACCATTCTGTCCTGTGCGCTTTTCGCCGCGATCTCTGGGTCGTCAGTTGCGACAGCGGCAACGATCGGCACCGTTGCAATCCCCGAGATGACCAAACGCGGGTACGAGAAAAGTTTCGTTCTTGGCCTGCTGGCTGCAGGGGGGACGCTGGGCATTCTGATCCCGCCGTCGATCATTCTGATCATTTACGGGGTCATCACCGAGGAATCGATTATCAGCCTGTTTATGGCCGGAGTTGGTCCGGGTCTGTTCCTGGCCT
>JAHRVZ010000222.1 GCA_019090405.1 Paracoccaceae bacterium | reverse complement strand
GTACGGCACCAAATTGTTCGATAAGACCTTCGGCTTGCGTGTTGGACAGATCCTGACGCGCAATCATTACATGCTCATATAGCGGCATGTGCTCTCCTATTTATCATCGGGCGCATTTCAAAGACGGGGCCAGTTTTCCCTTCGCGGCCCCGGCACGAGAGACTGCGCGGTTCAAGTGTTTACGAAAGGAAAGCCCCATATACACGCAATTGCGCGGTGGGCAAGTCTTTTGGCGGCTAGCAGCGTTTGGCGGATGACAACAAAGTCATAGTTTAGTGTGTCCTGACCTTCAGAACGGTGCCTGCCAATTTCCTCATCACCGCCGCAATGTTGACGTTTTACTGCACAAAATGCTGTGGGGTAGGCAGTAAATGCCGAACATGACTTATGTAACGGGACGGGTGAGATGACGACAGCAAATGAACAGCTAAGCATGGTGGCTCCAGAATCTACCGATCCGGGTGCCGCTGATGTTGAGGCAAGGATTCCGATCAAGTTGGCTCAGGTTGGGAGCGCAGCAATTGTCTCAATCATTTTGCAAATTTGCGGGACAGCGTTGATACTGACCGCTCCTGCGTTGTGGTTATTGCCGGGCTCGAACGTTTCGGCCGACCTGTTGCCGATAAAACTTGGCATGACACTGCTGTTTTTTCTTTGTGGTCTGGTTTTGTTGATGCGCAACCATTCAGATGCTCAGCCAGAAGTGTATTTTGACCCAATTCGTCGGGAAATGCGGGTCTTGCAAAGGAACGACCGGGGGCGTCCGGAAACCATTTTGCGACGCAGTTATGATACGCTGGGCGCGGTACAATTTTCAAAACGGTCTCTTGAGATGTGGGATGTGGATGGCAGCGTTCTTATGCGGTTGTCGCTTCCGGATGAAAAAATGCGCCGGGTTTTGCGTATGCATTTCAGTGGATTGGTACGTGTCAGTAATTAAATACGATCCAATAAATTTTTATTACGAACGGGCGTGAATTCGATGAATTCACGCCCATATTTTTTCAAGGTTTGAGATCAAAGATTGTACTTTGATCAGCAAGCAGATGCGTCGGCCAAATCCAGGTTGACCGGGTTTTGGGCCTGAACTGATTTGGTTTGTGGTGGCGATTGGGGACCAAGCAACATTTATTTTGACAGCGAAACTGTATTGGCGGTTTATGCGGCGTTGAATTATCGGCCATTGACTTGTGCGAGGGCGCTCTGCGGTTTACATCTCGGCGAAATAAAAAATAGGTGAGGGCCTGCATGACAATCGCATTCGTATTTCCCGGTCAAGGTTCGCAATCCATAGGAATGGGCAAAGCGCTTGCCGATGCCTATCCAGCGGCCAAAGCCGTTTTTGATGAGGTGGATGAGGCATTGGGCGAAAGCCTGAGCAAGTTGATCTGGGAAGGCGACATCGAGACCCTGACCCTGACACAGAATGCACAGCCCGCGTTAATGGCGACATCAATGGCAGCCCTGCGCGCGCTTGAGGCCGAAGGAGTGGCATTGACCACGGCGTCTTATGTGGCGGGGCATTCATTGGGGGAATATTCGGCGCTGGCGGCGGCTGGGGCGATTGGGTTGGCGGATACCGCTCGTTTGTTGCGGATACGCGGGCAGGCGATGCAGCAGGCGGTTCCGGTTGGTGACGGCGCGATGGCGGCTATTTTGGGGTTGAACTTTGAAGCCGTCCGCGAGGTTGCGGCTGAGGCGGCTGAGGGCCAGGTTTGCGAAGCTGCAAACGACAATGATCCGGCACAGGTTGTGGTATCGGGAGATAAGGCAGCAGTAGAGCGGGCGATGCATTTGGCCAAGGCACGCGGGGCCAAAAGGGCGCTGGCTTTGCCTGTTAGCGCGCCGTTTCACTGCAAATTGATGCAGCCCGCAGCGGATGTGATGGCCGAAGCGTTGGCCAAGGTTGAAATCGTGGCACCCAAGGTGCCGCTGATTGCCAATGTGCTGGCGGAACCGGTAAGCGACCCGACAAAGATTGGCCAATTGCTGGTTGCGCAGGTGACAGGTGCGGTACGCTGGCGTGAATCTGTGCTTGCAATGGCGGCGCTGGGCGTTGACGGGATATGGGAAATAGGAGCGGGCAAGGCGTTGTCCGGGATGGTTCGACGCATTGATCGCAGCATTGCGACCCGCGTCGTTGGCAGCCCGGATGATGTATTGGCGGCTGCGGAAACAACACAGGAGTTGTAAATGTTTGATATAACAGGAAAATCGGCGCTCATCACGGGTGCATCTGGCGGTATTGGCGGCGATATTGCGCGGGTTCTGCATGGTGCCGGCGCGACCGTGGGTCTGTCTGGCACCCGTGTTGAGCCGCTTGAAGCGCTGGCCGCAGAATTGGGCGAGCGCGCGCATGTGCTGCCTTGCAATCTTGGCGATTTTGACGCGGTTGCGGAGCTGCCAAAGCAAGCCGTCCAAGCGATGGGCAGTGTTGATATTTTGGTAAACAACGCCGGGATTACGAAGGATAATCTGTTCATGCGGATGACGGATGAGCAGTGGCAATCGGTGATTGATGTGAACCTGACATCGACGTTTAAGCTTTGCAAAGGTGTATTGCGAGGCATGATGAAGGCGCGATGGGGACGGATTGTTAATATCTCAAGCGTTGTGGGTGCGACCGGCAATCCGGGGCAGGGCAACTATGCGGCGTCCAAGGCTGGAATGATCGGCATGTCCAAATCGCTGGCCTATGAGGTCGCCAGTCGCGGCATTACGGTGAATGCTGTGGCTCCGGGGTTCATTCGAACAGCGATGACTGATAAGTTGAATGACGATCAGAAAACGGCGATTCTGACCCAGATTCCAACCGGTCGCATGGGCGAGCCGGGCGAGATCGCGGCGGCAGTGCTGTATTTGGCAAGTGACGAGGCGGCATATCTGACCGGAACGACCTTGCATGTGAACGGTGGTATGGCCATGTTGTAGGCCAGCCATCTGGCAAAGGTGAAAGCGTTTGCCAATGTCGTCGTCTATGATATAGGCGGCGAAGAATTGGGTAGGTGTGGTTGAAAGACCATTGCTTTGCCAGCCCCGGCAACCCCGGGTCCAAGCCGCCCCATGCGGGCAAAACCAAGCCGCCCCATGCGGGCAAAGGCGAATAATCGGGTCTTTTGACCCACAATGAGAATGAGGACATAACATGAGCGACGTCGCAGACCGCGTAAAAAAGATCGTTGTAGAACACCTGGGT
>JAHRVZ010000221.1 GCA_019090405.1 Paracoccaceae bacterium | reverse complement strand
GTTCCAATGCCTTTGCAGCCCGGTGTCTTGCTGCCAGATACCCGTGTTTGGGCGCCAGAAAGAACACCACCAGAAAGATCAGCGTTTGTAGCGACACGATCAACCCTCCGGTTGCGCCATCCACAAAGAAGCTAAGGTAAGCCCCGACAAAGCTGGTGATCGTGCCAAGGGCCACACTTAGTATCAACAAAGCGGGAAACCTGTCGGTCAACAGATATGCGGTGGCACCAGGTGTGACGACCATGGCAATCACCAGGAATGCTCCGACTGTTTGCAGGGCCGCGACACAAGACGCGGACAAAAGTGTAAAGAACACGACCTTGAGAAGCCCGGTGTTGATCCCGATAGAACGGGCGTGGTTCTCGTCAAAGAATGTGACCATCAGGTCTTTCCACTTTGCCAACATCACCGCAAGCGTAACAAAGCCGATGATGGCAAGTTGCAGCGTATCTGAGGGCGTGATTGCCAGAATATTGCCCATGGTGATGGTCTGCACGCTGACCGATGTCGGTGAAAGCGAAACCATGAACAGGCCCAGCCCGAAAAACGACGTAAAGATCAGGCCAATAACGGTGTCTTCCTTCAATCCCGACCGTTCTGTAAGAAACAACATCGCCCCTGCTGCAAGACCACCCGCAGCAAATGCCCCCAACGCAAACGGCAGCCCCAGCATATAGGCGCCCGCGACGCCGGGCACGATCGAATGGCTAAGAGCGTCACCGATCAATGACCAGCCTTTCAGCATCAGATAGGCCGACAAAAAGGCGCAAACCCCGCCAACCAACGCAGAAACCCACATCGCGTTGAACATATAGCCGTAGCTAAATGGCAATAATAAGCTGTCGATCATTTGGACACCTTGTTGGTATCGCCATAGGTCACAAAAGGCCGCTCGTCGTCGGTAATAACGTGAACTTTGCGGGCGTCGTCGTCATCATGCAAATCAGAGCCTCCCAGCACAAAGTGGCGCAGCACTCCGCCAAAAGCCTTTTCCAGATTTTCCCGCGTAAATGTCGTTTTGGTTGGCCCAAAGGCCAGAACCGTTTCCTTGACCAGAACAGTTCGGTCACAAAATTCCGGCACCGATCCCAGATTATGTGTTGAAACCAACATCACACGCCCTTCGTCACGCATTTCACGCAACAATGCGACGATTGCTTCTTCGGTTTTTACATCAACGCCGGTGAATGGTTCGTCCAGCAGAATGACTTTGCTATCCTGTGCCAAAGCACGGGCCAGAAACACGCGTTTTCGTTGCCCGCCGGAAAGTTCGCCAATCTGACGATGGCGAAATTCGGCCATGCTGACCCGTTCCAATGCGGTGGTTACCGCTTTGTGATCGACCTCTTTGGGACGGCGCAAAAATCCCATATGCCCGTAACGGCCCATCATCACCACATCTTCGACCAGAACCGGAAAGCTCCAGTCTACTTCTTCGGCTTGCGGTACATAGGCGACAAAATTTTTGCGCAAAGCCTCTTTGACCGGCAGGTCAAGCACGGTGATTTCACCCTTGGCGGCGGGCACAAAGCCCATGATCGCCTTGAACAGGGTGGATTTCCCTGCACCGTTTACCCCCACCAGAGCAGTAATCGTGCCAGTGGGAATATCAAATGTCGCGTTGCGCAGCGCTGTATTTCCGTTTCGGTAGGTGACGGTTACATCACGCGCAACGATACCATTGCTGTTGTTCAATTTGTCAGACCCTTTGCGATTGTTTCGCTGGTGACGCGTAGCAGATCAATATAGGTCGGTACATCGCCATCGGCCTCGGTCAGGCTATCGACATAAAGCACACCGCCATAGGTCGCGTCTGTCTCACGTGCCACCTGTTTGGCTGGGGCTTGCGATACGGTGCTTTCGCAAAAAACCGATGAAATGTCGTTGGCACGCACGCCGTCGATTACTTTGCGTACCTGTTGGGGCGTGCCTTGCTGATCGGCATTGATAGGCCACAGATACAGTTCTTTCATTTCAAAATCACGCACGAGATAGCTAAAGGCGCCTTCGCAGGATACCAACCAGCGCTGATCCGCAGGAACCGCAAGGATCGTGGCCTTAAGCGGCGCAATCGCGTCGGTGATCTGCTGTTTATAGCGCTCGGCGTTTGCCTTGTAGGTCTCGGCATTATCCGGGTCATGCTGAACCAAGGCATCGCGGATATTGTCGACATAGATCAATGCGCTGCTTAGGCTCATCCAGGCATGGGGGTTCGGTTTGCCGGTATATTCACCTTCGGTTATACCCATGGGTTCAATGCCTTCAGTCAGCGTCACGCTTGGGACTTCTGACAGGTTCGAGAAAAACTGTTCAAACCAGAGTTCAAGATTAAGACCGTTCCATAGGATCAAATCCGCGTCTTGTGCCCGAATAATATCACCCGGTGTCGGCTGATAACCGTGGATTTCAGCCCCGGCCTTGGTGATGCTTACAACCTCTGCCGCATCCCCGGAAACATTGCGGGCCATATCGGCGATTACGGTAAATGTCGTGGCCACTTTGAATTTGTCGTCTTGTGCAGAGGCCGGGGCTGCCAGAATTGCGGCGCCTATAGCGCCAATAATAAGTGACCTAAGTTCCGTTGTCAGTATTCTCATTGTTCATTTCCCAAGAAGGTCAGTAGCAGTGTTTCCAGTTGCATATGCGAATTGATCGCAACTGTAAACAAGATTGATAACAATTCGCAAGAAGGGCGTGCTTTTATACAGGCGACCAGCAATCGGACCGTGCCGGTTTTGTCGCACTTGGGCTAACTTTGAGGCTGGTTATTGTTCACAAAATGTAAGACACTTGCCTAAAGCCGGGGAATCCAACAGTTTTCCCGGAATCTGATAGATACTCCGTGGCATAAAGGCGCGACGTGCATCGACCATTAAAGAAACTCCGGTTGTTGGGATTCCTCCCTGTTTTGGCTTGGCTGTTTGTTCAGCTGGTCATGATTTCCGCGTGGAGTCCCGGTGTCGCTGCGTCGCCTGCGCTGGCGGGGCAAGCCATGGTGATTTGTACCGGTGATGGGCTTGTCACGATCTATTTCGACGCCGATGGCAACCCGGTTGAGGGCGATACGCAAACCCCGCAGCCCTGTACGTGGTGTACCAGCTTTAGTGGCCCGCCAACACTGACCGAAGAAATACAACCCGCCGCTTTCGAGTTGCGTTTAGTTGCCTATACTTTCTCCATCACATCGACCGCAAATTGGTTCCCGCACTCAACCTGCGATGGATTCCTTATCCGCGCGCCTCCAGTCAAAGCCTGATCCATAGACGATTATCAAACGCATCCCCGTTGATGCGTACGACTTCTATGCTTGCTTTATTGGAGAACTCAAATGCACAGCAAATTTCTTGCAGGTCTGGCGGCGTGTGCCGTTAGCCTGACCATGACTGTATCTTCCGCACTGGCCGGAACACTCACCGTAACCGATACCCTTGATCGCACTGTAGAAGTGCCTGACGATGCAAATCGCATCTTGCTTGGTTTCTATTTCGAAGACTTTTATGCCATTGGCGGCCCTGACGCTTATGACAAAGTCGTCGCCATTTCCCGCGCCGCATGGGAAGGCTGGCGCAATTCGCAATGGAACGCCTATGTGGCCGTTAACCCCCATCTGGATCATCTGACCGACATCGGAGAGATAGATTCAGGCACCTTTGCAATCGAAGTTGCGCTAGCCTCCAAACCTGATGTGGCCATTCTGGCCGCATGGCAATACCGCGCCCTTGGCGATGTTGTTGGCAAACTTGAGGCTGCGGGCATTCCTGTTGTTGTGGCCGACTATAACGCCCAGACCGTCGAAAAACACGTTGCCAGCACATTGCTGATTGGTAAAATCCTGGGCCAGGAAGACCGCGCCAAAGACCTGGCAGATGGATATGCGGCGGCGGTTGCCGATGTCGAGGCGCGCATTGCCAAAGCGGGTGCTGACAAGCCTGTCGTTTATGTCGAACTGGGCAACAAGGGTGCAGAAGAATACGGCAATTCTTACGGGAATGGCATGTGGGGCGGTGTTGTCGAATTGGCTGGCGGCACCAATATCGCGGCTGGCAAGGTTGAAAACTGGGGGCCGTTGAATCCGGAATATGTGATCGCCTCGAACCCTGATGCGGTATTTCTGGCCGGATCAGACTGGGTAAGCAAACCCAAGGCCGTATTGATGGGCTTTGGGGTGGATTCGGGCGAAACTCGAGGCCGGATGCAACCCTATATGGAGCGCCCGGGCTGGGCCGGAATGAAGGCTGCGCAGAATGGTCAGATCCATGCGGTTTATCATGGCGGCGCACGCACGCTTTATGATTTTGCCTATCTGCAATACATCGCCAAGGTTTTGTATCCTGACGCGTTTGACGATGTCGACCCGATGGCAAATCTGGCAGCGCATTACGCAAAATACCTGCCGGTTTCGCCACAAGGCACCTTTATGGTCAAGCTGGCTGACTAAGCGAATGGGCAAGGGCTTTGCGGCCCTTGCCCTCATTCATATTTGCGGGAAACCACTTCATGACCATAACAACAAACAGCGCCGTGGCGTTGCTGCCTAATGTGTCGCGCCGGATGATGTGGCTGGGCGCATCCGTGTTGCTTTTAAGTTTTGCCATATTGGCAGACATCCTGATCGGCCCCGCATTTTTGAATGTGTTCGATGTGCTTGGTGCTTTGGTGAATCCGTCGGGGGCGTCTGATCCCATGACCGTGACCATCGTCCATGCAATCCGACTGCCAATGACCCTGATGGCGCTGATTGTAGGCGCATCTCTGGGCATTGCAGGGGTGCAGATGCAAACTATTCTCGGCAATCCTCTGGCCAGCCCCTATACTCTGGGGTTTTCCGCTGCTGCAGGATTTGGTGCGGCCATCACCATCCTGTTTGGCCTGCAACTGCCATTGATCCCGCAGATGACGGTGCCTGTTGCCGCCTTTGCTGCGGCGTCCGTGGCCTGCCTGATGGTTTATGGTCTTGCCCATATTCGCGGGGTCACCGCCGAAGTCATGGTGCTCGCCGGTATTGCCACGTTGTTCATGTTCCAGTCATTGCAGTCTTTGGTGCAATATCTGGCAGCCCCCGAGGTGTTGCAGGAAATTGTGTTCTGGCTGTTTGGCTCGATGCTCAAGGCTTCGTGGTTTTCGGTCTGGGTATCGGGCAGTGTGCTGCTGTTCTGCCTGGCCTTGCTTGTGCCGGATATGTGGAAACTGACAGCCCTGCGTCTGGGGGATGAACGCGCCGCCAGCCTTGGCGTCCATGTGCCCCGCCTGCGCCGCCGGGTGTTTTTCATCGTATCGCTGCTAACCGCCGGAGCCGTCGCATTTGTCGGCACAATCGGATTCGTTGGGCTGGTCGCACCGCATATCGCACGCATGCTGGTGGGCGAAGATCAGCGTATCCTGATCCCCGCGTCAGCCGTTCTTGGTGCGCTGTTGATGGTTGGTGCCTCGATTGCGTCCAAACTCTTATCGCCCGGGGCCGTGGTGCCGGTGGGCATCGTTACCGCTTTGGTCGGGGTGCCATTTCTATTCGCCCTGATCCTGACTGGCAAAAGGAGGCATTGGTAATGCTGACCATCAAAGACATCAACGTTGGCTATGATGGCACAGCGGTTCTGCACGCAATCAATGCGCAGTTTGAGCCGGGCACTTTGACTGCCCTTGTCGGGCCAAACGGGACCGGCAAGTCCAGCCTGCTCAAGGCAATGGCGGGGCTGATTTCATCCAAAGGGACTGTGCAGCTGGCGAATACCACCATACCCAATAGTAAACGAATAGAGGCAATCGCCTATATGCCGCAAGACACCGGCGCTCAAAGTTCGCTGACCGTGCTTGAGGTGGTTCTGCTGGGCCGCCTTCGCTCGCTTGGATTGCGGATTGGCGGGGACATCAGGGAACAAGCACTGGCAGCCTTGCGAAAGTTCCGGCTTGAGCAATTTCAAGAACGTGCGATAGGTGCCTTAAGCGGCGGGCAACGCCAACTTGTGTTTTTGGCGCAATCGCTGTTTCGTGGTCCCGAGGTATTGCTGCTGGATGAACCTACAGCGGCACTTGATTTACGTCATCAGCTGATCGTGCTTGAGCGCATCGTTGAGACCTGCCAGACCAGCGGCATGATCGCCGTTGCGGCCATGCATGATCTGACACTGGCCGCACGATTTGCTGATCGAATTGTATTTCTGGATGATGGCCAGGTAGTCGCCGACGGTGCCCCTGGCAAAGTGCTTACTCAGCAAATTCTGGAGCAGGTTTATCATGTGGCCGCCGAAGTCCAGCCAGGCCCAAGCGGGGCGCTGCACATATCACCGGTGCGGGCACTTGATGATATGAAAGCGGGGTAGGGGCGTGGCCAGATGATACCGTCAGGCAGGCAACCTTGCTTTGCGATCCAAAAGGGTTGTCATCCATGACCGCGATTTTCACCGCGTTGCCATTTCACCAACCACGCCAATAGGCAGCCTGCACAGATTTCACTCTTTACCTCGACGTTCAACAAGTTCAACGCGGCGGTTCCTTTCCCGGCCTGCATCGGTGCCGTTTGAAAAAATTGGAACCAAAGGGCCAATTCCGTGCGGCTCTAACCTGCCTGTTGCGATACCGTAATCAGATGTTAACGCCTTGACGACGGCAAGGGCGCGAGCCGATGACAGCTTGCTGTTATAGGAAAAAGTACCGACCGAGTCCGTGTGACCAACCACATAAAAATTCTTGTCCTTGTGGTCGGCCAAATAGGCCGCAATAGCGCTAAGTGCTGGTTTTGATTCAGCTTTCAAAACGGCTTGGTCAAACTCAAATAAAATACCGTCAAGCACAACGCGGCCATATTCTTCAATGTCCGAACCAATGGCCTCGGCATCGACAGAGACCAATCCGGTTTCCGCGACAGCCACTTCGATAATGTCAATCAATGTACCAACATAATTATCCGCATGTTGCTCGACATTGATAATTGCATAAACAGTTCCTGCTGCCCGTTCTTTTGTGGCTACGATTGAACCTGCACCACCAGAGGATGATGTTCCGGCAAACATTGTTCCGACTTCACCCGGTTTTGTCGTCGGATTTTCCTTGAAAAGGACATTTGACCATTTACGGCTACCAACTTCTACACCCCGACGAGTATCGGAAAAACCCTGGCCGAGTATTTCAAAATTTTCGGCTGTGAGGGCGTCGAGATAATTTTTATATATTTCAGAAAACGTCCGGTCGGTGGCTTCATATTTGTAAAATGTTCGTGTCACCCGCCCTTGCGTATCAATCCAGTCATCAATTTCTCCATACCCGACGACCGGTCCGGTCGGAACGCGATAGGGCATATAGTTTTCAATATGTTGCCATCGAATATCCTGTCCGGGATAGCGGGTAATGAGCGCATGTTCCGTCACCCCATCTATATCATCGGCATAAACCGAACCCGCGGCCATCAAGACAAAAGCGGCAATAGAAAAAACCTTTTTAAATATGATGCGCATAATGTGACTCCTTTTCGTAAGAACATATGAATATGCGGCTCAATCGGGGTTTAGATTAGCGTAAACCAACGAAAATGCACCAAGTTAAAAATGCGCACAGATGGAAACCATATCCGAAGCGCCGATGCTTAGGTCTCGGTTCTAGTTATTATCAGGAATAGGCACTGTTGTTTCTTGTTCCACATTAGACGTGCCTTTTTGCGGAGGCGGATGCGTTATATTGGCAAAAACAATAATGCCGATAACGAACAGCACCAATCCAAAGGCAAGTAAAACTGGCAATCGGCACAACCAGCGACCTTTTGAACCCGCTTCGAAATGTTTGCCCATCGACCAGATGATCAGGGCAAGAATGCCAGCGCCAAATTGCCATCCCAGAAAATTGGTAATCCGGTTGAGGCCTCTGGTGAACCCGTCGCCTGTAGGCTCTGCCATGATGAACGAGACAAAAGAGCCGGTGTAAACCAATGCCCAAACCCCGAATAGAATAAAAGCCAATTTTTGTGCTGACATCACCAGCCCTTTACCAATTCTTCAACGCTTATATCACAACATAGCACATCGGTTGGTTATATGTGCGCGCCGACGTTATCATGCGTTATGAAGGCGCTCAGGGGCAGCTTTAAAAGCAGCATGCTCAGAGACCAAAGCGGCACCGTGTTGCTGTTCCTTTTAGGTTGTTTTGAAGAGGCGCTGAGGGATATTGTCCTTTGCGTTGGCACGAATCCGCCTTTGATACTTAAGTTTGCCTCTATCAGTGGTGATATTGGGTAGTTTCATAAGCAGTGCCATCTTTGGATGTATCCCGACTGTATCCCATAGAGTAACCCTCAGGAACACGCAAAGCCCCTATTTATAGGGATTTCAGTGGGATAGATCAGGAAAAATGGCTCCGGCGGTAGGGATCGAACCTACGACAAATTGATTAACAGAGGACAACCGTGAGTTGTAGTTGATCGGGTTTGATCCGGTAAGTGCATAAAATATAAGGTAAAATGGGGTCGTCACCATCATCTCCGGTTGGGCGCTCTGGGGATAGGTCGTATTACATATGGAACGAATGTTGCAGAAACTGTTGCAGAGCCCCGATATGCCCAATTACGCTAATTTACGATCACGCCCAAAGATTTATTCAATCAAACCATCGACTTGTGACACGATCTTCTATCGTCATGATGGCGACGCCCTACAAGGTTTGCGTCTCGCTGTTGGTGCGCAGGCGAAGACATGGATCATGTCGAAACGCATCAATGGTAAGGTTCGGTCGATAACACTTGGGCGTTGGCCGGAATTGGCCAATGGCGATGCTGCCATGGAGTTGGCTCGCGATAAGATCGCTGCACTCGAAACTGGAACTGACGCCGCAACCACAAACGTCGTCACCCTCTTAGACGCCTTCGAATCCCACGTCCTGCGTTCTTCAGCAAAGACGGAAACAACAGACAACTATCGAATGCAGATCAAGAACCATTTGGCTGATCTGTTCGCTTTGCCAATTGAAAAAATCACGCTCCCGATCCTTGAGGACGCCATCAAAGGCAAAAGCCCATCAACCGCATTGCACCTTGCGCAGATCATCAGGATGGCCTTTCGCCGTGCTGCAACTTTGCGTCGATGTTTCGATGTGTCTGCTGATCTCAAAGTCATGGAAAGGCACAAACCTGCCAGCCATGTACTGTTTGACCCCAAGGAAACCTGGCCTGCGCTGGATTTGATTTTGGCAAAGCGCAGCCTGATCCATCGTACTGCATGGCTGACAATGCTGTTCACGGGTTTTCGGTCGTTGAACGCTCGTACGCTTACATGGGACCAAGTCGATCTGGCCCGCAAGACGATCACGCTGAATGAAATGAAAAACGGCCTGACCCGTACATTCCCCATCGCAGACGTTCTGACCGAGGCGCTGACGTGCCTCCCGTATTGCGAGGGGCATGTGTTCCCCGCTGAGTCCAGCACCGGGCATATCCATCAGCTCATGGCGTTAAAAGTCGCCATTAGCGAAGACCCAAAGACCACTGAGGTCAAAGTGTTGCGCCAGCATGATTGCCGCCGTCTTTTCACAACTGCCGCCCGTCGCGCCCGTTTGCCCGAGTACATCATCGACGAACTTCGTGGCGATACGCCTAAGAGTGTGCAGGACATTTATGATCAAGGTTCAGCCAACCATGATGATGCCAACAAGATCGCTGAACGCATCACCACGGAATGCGGATTAACACCTTCTTTCGTACTTGATCGGATCAAAAGCGGCACATAATCATATACTTGTAATTTGCCCCATCTCGCACGCGCCCTTCCGCGAGATGAGGCCGCGGTGCAGAATCAGGATTAACGCCCAACATGGGCCCTAAGCAAATGCGATCTTGAACGCGAAGGCACAAGCACCCGGTCAATGGCTTCATCCCGAAAGGATGACTCCCTTGACTAATCTATCAGATGAAATGTTCGCTTTGCGCGAAACGGTCGGCCTTATGGCCGATCAACTGACCCGTATCGGTGTCGGTCCAAAACTCATGACTACGCCCGAATGCGCTGAGTTACTCAGCGTCGGGAAGGACATCATGTTCGAGTGGCGAAAGAGCGGGGAGGGGCCACCGTACCTGCACATCACCGCTCGTACCATCAGATACGACCGTGATGCCGTGATCGAATGGGCACAATCTCACGAAGTGAAATAACCGGAGCGGGGATCGAGACCGCGCTCCGGTTGGCATTGTCAAAGATGTGAAGGTGTAACCGATTTATAGTCGGTTTTCATAGACATGCCCACCATAGTTAAAGGTCTCGACGCGCTCCTTTTGGAGACAGACAGATGAAAAGTGAACTATTGAATGCTGGCTATCGGCTTATACCGCTGGTGGACAAACAAAAACGCCCTAGGGACAACAATTGGGGCCACAACACATACAGCTTAGACGATCTCGGACAGCAAATTGGCCTCGTGATTGAGCCCGGTATGGTCGACATCGATCTCGATTGGCCGGAAATGTGGACGATTATGTCCGAGGGTAGTTTTGACACGCTTGTCTGGGGTCGCCATGGGAAAGCTACCCATTTTGTCTACAGGTGTGCAATCGATGCTCCTGTGACCTTCAAACTGCCTAGCGTGGTCGGTGCGCCATCGCTTCAAGGCGATCATGCATATACGGTCTGCGAGGTGCGCACATCAGCAGCAGGAGAAGCTTATCAGGCGATGATCCCAAGTAGTGTTCATCCTGATGGCGATCCGTTGGAATGGCTCGATCAGCGCATGCCCGTTGAAGCTGATCCCGAAGCCCTTTTGCGGTTTGTGGGAATGTATGCCGGTGTCAGTGTTCTGGCTCGGTTTTATCCCGGTGAGGGCATGCGAGATGATTTCGCGCTCGCGCTGACGGGCTGCATGGTTCGGGCCGGATGGTCTGAGGAAAATGTCACCAACTTCATGACCTACTTGTGCCGTCTGACGGGCGACAACGAGATCAAGATGCGCGCATCAAAAGCGCACCGAACGCTCAAACGCCTTGAGGCGGGGCGCAAAGTTGCAGGCATTCCGAAGGCAGCCGAGATTATGGGCATTCCGATTGAGTGGATGCAGGAAGTAGCCGTCTGGCTGGGCTGGAAGAAACGCAATCCGAAAGGCACAGGTTCGGCGGTATTTCTGTCGGCACAAGTTGCCGAAGTATCAAAGCAGGCATGGGATGCACTGACCGAATACCGTGTTGATGGCGATCCGGGCGTCTACGCCTACGGAGAAGCGCTCTCACGAGTGGATGATGGACGGATGCAATTGCTTGATAGTGCGGGCCTGAAGTTCGAGTTGAATCGGTGCACCACGTGGCTCGCCAAGGATGACAAAAAGTGGAAGCCGGTTTCAGCCCCGGCGAATGTCGTCGAAGACATGCTGTCAGCGCGTCGCCGCGACGTGACGGTCCCAACGCTCAAGCAGGTTTCCATCGTTCCGACGTTCACGCGTGATGGTCGACTGCTCAATGAAAACGGGTTTGACGAGGACTCGGGCATATTCCTCGATCTTCAAGTGTCAGTCGACGTACCCGCTGAGCCGACACGGCAACAGGTTTGGGCCGCGCTGAGGCAATTGTGGATGCCGATTTCTCAATTTCCGTTTGAGGACAAATCCGACAAGGTGCACGCCATCGCCATGATGTTGGAGCCGTACATGCGGGACATGTTCGGACCGACGCCGCTTTACTTCATCAACAAGCCAGCGGCAGGGACGGGCGCGTCACTGTTCATAGAGACGTCGCTATATCCAACGCTTGGGACATGGCCTGATGCACAAACACCGCCGCGTTCTGATGACGAGATGAAGAAAACGCTGACCGCCTGCTTCATCGATGGCATTCGGTGCATTTACTTCGATAACGCCAACATTTTGAACTCAGCATCATTCGCTTCGGTTTTGACGGCCGAAGTTTATGCAGCGCGCATCTTGGGCGTGTCGAAAATGCTTCGTGTCCCCGTACAGGTTCAGTGGGTCGGTTCGGGCAATAACTCCGAATTGTCTGGCGAGTTGTATCGCCGCACAGTGGACATCCGCATGGACGCAAAAATGGCAAACCCGGAAGATCGGGACGTTGCAAAATTTCGCATCAAGGACCTGAAGTCGTGGGTGCAGGAACATCATTCGGAACAGGTTCGTGCGGCTTTGACGATCATTCAATATTGGGTGAACCAAGGAATGCCCGTGGGCGGGGGGTCGAAGGCATCGTTTGAGGCATGGTCGGCCAAGATGTCGGGATTGTTCGGCAGCATCGGTGTGGGAGGGTTTCTTGAAACGCCTGTGGAACGTAGGCCGGAAGACCCTGAGGAAGAAGTTGCGCGGGAAATATTCATCGCCATGGACAAGGCCCATCGGGGCCGGGTTGACCCCTCAGGTGAGCAGGATGGATATGGCAATTCAAGGCGCCGTACGGACTGGTCGAAGCCGGTACGGGCGGGCGATGTGGTTGATCTCGTCAATGCCCTCAACATCGACGTCGACTTCGGGTTCAAGGATGAGCGGAAGGTAATGGCGACGTTCCTGAAACGGTATCGTGGGCGTGTCTTCGTTTTCGAGGCTGACACGGGCAGGAATATTGCTCTCACGCTGACGATGCGCACAGACAGCCGTGGGACGTATTGGTTCGTAGAACGCAGTGTTGCTGAGTGATGGTGCAAACGGTGCAGCCATGGTGCAGGCGGTTTTCGCTTGGATATCAATCCAGTGACACCGTTTGCACCGTCGCCACCATCAGTTTGAAGCATTTTATAGCGTTGATGCATTTGCCAACGTTTCTAGAAATCCCGCTATTGCATGAAAATGACGGTGCACAAGGTGCACATGGTGTTAGGCGCTTGAAACACTTGCGAAAAACCAGTGTACCATGGATGCACCATCGCCACCATGGCGGATACGTCGCCATTAGGCGTTCGTTGTCCTGATCATACCCAGAATTCTCCGCCCACTTATGAATTGCTCGGAAATTCTAGGCAGAAAGCCCAGACTATTTGATTGCTGATCAACTCGTAATGATAGGCAACTGCTTCAGTCAAAAGCATTTCGCCAAAGAACATGTTGCAGAACTGTTTTGCTCTACAACATCGCGTAATTAAAGCAGTTCAGTTGCAAGTCAGTCGCAAAGTAGGTGATGCAGTTCCCAGCAATTCAACCAATGCCGATGCCTCATACGGAACGTTCTGCTGCGGCAAGCTCGTTGCCCACTTCTCCGCGAAGCCGGTTAACTGCATCATCTAGTTGCCTGGCGCCGGTCTCGTGCTCTCGTGCCAGGGCCAGCAAATCGTTTCTAGCAGATTTCAACTTGCCGCCGAACATTCCTAAACTCAAACCGTTCAATCGGCTTACTATGGCTTCCAGCGCAGCCTGTTGTTCGGCAACGGTGTCATCCACCTTCTGATATCCCGCCATCGCTGTTTCGAACCGCTTGGAAAGCGTCTGAAACTTCGACGCGCTTGGCCCGCGACCACCCTCAAAGGATGCAATCGCTTTGTTCCAACTGGCTGACACCTTGTTGGCTTGCGGTGACAGTGAGTTGAAAGTTTTTGCGCGCGCGTCCAACAACTTTCCGAGTTGCATCAACTCATCCGCAGGTTTGAGGTCTGCGGTGCCAGCCCAACCGTTTTGTCTCGACCACGACATGCCAGTTCCCGGTATCCCAACGGTCGTTCGGACGCCCTTCGTACTAAGGTTCACGGTGCCACCTCGTCCGCCAAGGCTAGTGCTGACGCCGCTCTTTGAAACATTGAGCCGAACACCGGGAGCGATCTTTATTCTTTTCTGAAAACGAAATGCCATCAGTATCTTTCCACTAATCCGAAACCCAAGCTTTCGAATTACAACCTAACAACAGCTCCATTGTTGGTCGAGCCCTTTGGCCGTTTTGGAGCAATATCCGTTCTGGCGAAACAGGGCGTCAAAACGGAATTTCATCGTCGGCAGCTTCTGCTGCTTCGCGCGCGGCCTTGTCTTCAGGCAATTCCATTTCCATGTCTTTCGCCCCAATCTCAATGGCCCGTTGAACCAACGTGTTGTAGGTCGCGGCGACAAGACCGGGCGTCTTGTCTCTGTATAGGCGGCGGATCACAAAATGCGGATTTGGTATCGCTGCATGTGACAACCCACCACGCGGCCCGGGAGCAGTCTTCACAAACCCAAATTCGTCGAGTTGTTTCATACGATCAGTCCACTGACGTACCAAACGCTGACCAGTAAAACCGGAATGAAAGGCCAATTCCTCGGCATTCTGGAGGCTTACATACATTTCTCTCGGGAATGTCATGCACCAGAGCGAGAAATAGGTTGATGACGCAGGTTTGCCTTTAGTCAGATCATCAATGATCTTCATAATGATCGCCATAGTTCGCGGTACGCTAAGAAAGCCTTGTAAGAGCGGTGATACCATATCTCGTCTTCTACTAGCTCCGGCCAAAATCTCTCGCGCAACGCGATGTTCTTTTGACTGATCTTCTTTTTTACTGCCATTTCAAAATTTCCTGCTAAAGTTAAGTGGGCTGAAGTGTGGACCTCCAGCCCTGCCGCTCCTGATTGCACCCAGCTAAGGTGTGGACCCCCAACTGGTTTTCTCGGTCATCCGAGCGGTAAAGCTAGAATGACATAAAAACGCAATTAAATCAAAGGCTTAAATAGTTTTCATTGCGTTTTGAGCATGCCCAATTACTGAAACTCGATGCTTTAAGCTGCAATCGAGATCCAACTCGGGATCTGAGCTGGTTTTAACAGATTTTTATCTGATTTGGAAACAACCACTTAGTTGATTGTACCGGTGATCGCGGTGCTGGTTGTGCTCGCCGGTGCTCGTGGTGCTCGCGGTGATCGGGTGCAAAAGAAGCTCTTCGCCCCGGCGCCTCTAGCTATTTCAGCAGTTGATACCCCACCCACGCAGCCGACAGTTTGACAGCGCTCACGTTCTAACTGGGCGACGTGGTTTGCACTGAGCTTGGCAATGGTCCGATTTAAGCGCATCCTCCATCAACAGAAAATGTCCATCTAGTTGTGAAGTGGTCCTGCAAAATCGGACAGTCTGTTAAGGTGTATTCCAACACGATGAAGGAATACCAAAATGACGAAGAGACGGAAGTTTTCAGATCAGTTTAAGGCCAAGATTGCGCTTGAAGCATTGCGTGGTGATCGGACGATCCAGGAGATAGCAGCGAAACACAGATTACATCCTACGCAGGTGAGCACGTGGAAGAAGCAGGCTGTTGATGGCCTGTCTGGCGTGTTCTCTGGTGGTGCCAGCCCGCAAGGCCCAAGCGAATCCGAGATCAAGGATTTGCATGCCAAAATTGGGAGGTTGGCCGTAGAGAACGATTTTTTAGCACAAGGGCTCAAGCTGTGAGCCCCAAGAAACGCCTGAAGATGGTAAACAAGATGGCCAATATCAGCCTGTCCCGCCAGTGTAAAATCCTGCGGATCAGCCGGTCATCACTGTATTACACGCCCATCGGGTTCAGTGCCGAAACGCTGGAACTGATGCGCCAGATTGACACGGTATTCACCCAATGTCCGTTCTTTGGCAGCCGTCAAATCGCGGCCTATTTGCCGAGAAAGGGATATCATGCAGGCCGCCACCGCGTTCGCAGACTAATGAAGGTGATGGGGCTTGAGGCGATTTACAAACGCCCCAACACTAG
>JAHRVZ010000220.1 GCA_019090405.1 Paracoccaceae bacterium | reverse complement strand
GCGGTCTCAAGAACTTTGATTACATTGTTCAAACAGCAAGTGCGCCAGTTCGTCGATGACACGACCGACATCCGGCCAATATAGCAGCCGAGATGCGCGACCGTGCAACGGCGCTTATTGTCATAATCTTGCCTTCTAACCGCCGCCTCTCACCCCTCCCTGCAACGTCCAATAAGTTTGCCTTATCGGACGTTTATGGTATAGTCTGCGGATATGGTACAAAAGCACATGAAATCGACCTCAGCCCCGGCAAACACAGCACCGCCTGATAAGCACAACGAGAGCGCGGGCCTCTCGGGTGAGAACATAAAGGTTCCCGACCTTGTTGCGGGGTCAGGTACTCTGGACAGGCTCGTCGATACTGCCAAAGATTACGCCCGTCAGGCCACCGCCGACAACACAAATGCCGCCTACAAAGCTGACTGGGCGCATTATGATCATTGGTGCAAGCGACGTGGAACAGACCCTATTCCGCCTCAATCCGAGCTTATTGGCCTCTACATCGCGAACTGTGCCTCTCCGGACAACGGCTCCCCTGCCCTTTCAGTCAGCACGATCGAGCGGCGCCTGTCTGGCCTTGCCTGGCACTACCAGCAGCGTGGGTTCTCTCTTGACCGCAAGAACCGCCACATCGCCACTGTTCTTGCCGGGATCAAACGCAAACATGCGCGCCCTCCCCAGCAGAAAGAGGCGGTACTTGCACAGGATATCCTCGCCATGATTGCAACGCTGGATTATGGGCTTCGCGATCTGCGTGACCGGACGATATTGTTGCTCGGCTACGCGGGTGGTCTGCGTCGTTCAGAAATCGTTTGTCTGGACATTGCCCGTGACGATACCGACGACGGCAACGGTTGGATGAGCATCGAAGATGAGGGTCTAATCCTGACGTTTCGTGGCAAAACCGGCTGGCGTGAGGTCGAAATTGGGCGCGGATCAAACGAACAGTCCTGCCCGGTTCACGCGCTTGAACAATATCTGCATTACTCCAAGATCGACTTTGGTCCGTTGTTTCAGCGTATCACCCGTGATGATCGCAAAGCGACCGGAGATCGTCTTTCGGACAAGCACGTCGCCCGTCTTATCAAAAGAACCGTCCGCGATGCTGGCATCCGCTCAGATTTGCCCGAAAAAGAACGTCTTGCACTGTTCTCGGGACATTCTCTGCGCGCTGGCCTTGCCACCAGCGCCAATGTTGATGAACGCCATATTCAAAAGCAACTTGGTCACGCTTCGGTCGATATGACGCGCCGGTATCAGCGCAGACGTGACCGGTTCCGGGTGAACCTGACCAAAGCAGCCGGGTTGTGAAGGCTTAGACGGATATACGCACCTCGTTTATGGTGCCAAATTCTTTTTCCAGCGCCCTGTGAAGGGGGGTATTAAGATGAGTTTGAATGTAGTTCGCCACAAATTTATTTGGCGCCAAAAGCTCGACTGTTCCGGCTTTGTTGGACTTCAAAGTTAGCCTTGCATACCAATTTGAGTAGCTAGCCGCATCAGTTGATTTTAGGCTCTGGAGTACGGATTGCCAGGTGCCAGGAGCCTGTACCTTTGTGTCGTCCTGCGGTTGGGTTACCAGTTTAGTCCCAAAATCTACCTTTACGACCTTGGCATTATTCTGCGAAATATTTTTACTCATACGATCATCAAAATCCGGACCTACAGCAGTCCAGTTTTTCTTGGAAATAGAGCCTAACTTGGCGATATTCAGTGTGTAGGCCCCTACCCGCCCACGAACACCCTGCCGTTTGCAGATTAGAATATTGGCGTTGGTTAACCGCTTTATTTCACGCTTTACGGTTCGTTCGTTTACGTTCCACATTCGTGCCATGTCACGTTGTCCGACGGTAAGTTCATCGTTTCGCCAATTATATCTTGCAGTAACAAGCGCGATCAGACGGATCATCGAGGTCTGCTGTGTTGCTGTCCCGTGCAAACCTGCGATTGCCATCGCCGTCAGCACATCATATTTTAAAGAACCGGCTTCTGCACCGGTTAGTCGTTTGAGTTCCATCTTAAGCCCGCCATATCCTGCGCCTCAGTTCGATCAACCTTTCTGGCCGATTCTATTTGTAGTTAGATTAGCCATGATATCCCGTATTCTGTCAATGGGTATGAAAGATCGCGAAATAGGCTTAAAACCAAATCAAACATATTGTTTTAAGGTATATTGGTTAAGGGTGACACACTGGCTGTCACTATATTTGCCGCTGCGTGTCACCATATCTGGTGTGCGGAACCCAGAAGTGTCACCCTATTTAGAATGTGTTTCCACCGAACTCCCTTATTTTAAGAATTTTTGCCGAATCAGCGGGAATTTAAGAAAGTTGAAAAATGGCTTTTGCTCTTTTCTGATTTTCCCGTTATTCAGTAATAGAACACAAAATACAAGAGAACACACATGCGGGATCATAGAGACCTTCAAGAAATGAATGAACGCAGCCTGGTTCAGCAGGCTGCGGTTCGACAGGCAACGTTTTCACCAGGCGAGGTAAAGACCCTAAGACCCTTTTCGATCTGGGAGATCAGTCAATTCATGTTTGACGTGCCCGCTGATACGCTTCGAAAAAAGCTGGTCGATGATCCGTCGTTGCCTCAGGGGATCACCGAAGAAGACGGCCGTCAGCGTTGGTTTTCGCTTGAAGAAATCAATGAGCTGCGTCGCCGGATCAAATTCCGCGGCAAAAATCTTTTGCCAACGCGTCATAAAGGACGTGCAATGCGCGTTGCTGTTTCAAACTTTAAAGGGGGGGTCGGCAAAACCGTGGTTGCACAGCATCTGGCGAATGCAGCGGCTTTAGATGGTTACCGGGTTCTTTGTGTCGATTTTGATCCGCAGGCGACACTCACCCATTCAATGGGCATAACAGAAGTAAAAGAGTGGAACACTGTTTGGGGGATCATGTGTCGCGATCTGTGTCGCGAAGCAGATCGGATCATGGAAGGGTTCGATGATCCACAAGACTGCCCCTACCCTTCTGCGGATGAGTTGCCTGATGATGTACGTTCTATCGGTTCTCAGCGGGTTCAGGATTTTATTCAGCCGACGTGTTGGCCTACTATTGATATTATCCCATCCTGCGCCAACGCCGCCTTTGTTGAATTCGCATCAGCGCAATACCGGGCGCTGCACAAAGCCTGGAGCTTTTTTGGCTGTGTGGCACGTTATCTGGATGAACTGCCAGACGATCAGTATGACATCATCATTTTCGATTGCCCGCCTGCGATCGGCTATCAATCTTTGAACGCGGCGTTTGCGGCGGACATTCTTTATATCCCATCAGGGCCAGGTTACTGGGAATATGACAGTACGACCAGCTATCTTGGCCAGCTTGGTGATGCTATGGCCGATATTTCAGATGGCTTTGGAGCGTTGGCCGAAGATGCCGGAATTTCTTTGCCCAAGCGGTTTGCTGATATTCGGGTGCTGATGACTCGTTTTGAAAATACCAACCCATTACATCTTGCGATGATGGATGCCTTTAGAAACGTTTTTGGCGCAGATGTTTGTCAAAACCCTATCGAAATGACCCGCGCGGTCGAGCAATCCGGCAGGTTCCAGATGTCGGTTTATGAACAGGATTATCGGCAGATGACCCGAGAAACATGGAAGCGTGCGCGACAGAGTTTCGACCGGGCCTATGACGAATTTTTAGGAACTTTACTGAAATCCTGGGACCAGCGATTGGCCGATAAAGGAGCAGAATAATGAAATCGAAAAACAAATTTGGTTTTGAAACCCTGGATACCAGTACCGTGACACAACGCCGAAGCAGAACCCCTGGGCCTATGGGCGCCGCGGTGCGCGAGGCGGCTGATAGTTTGCAGGGAACAACAGATGCCAAAGTCGAGCAGCGCCGGCAAAACGCCCATGATGCAAAAGCCTTTCGTGAAGCGTCTGAACAGGGCAGGGTGTTGACTTCGATTGCATTGACCAAAATTTCTACAGATGATCTGCCGCGTGATCGGCTTGAATTGGATATGGTGGCCACCTCCGAAGAGATGGACGAACTTAAGTCCTCTATCCGGGCGCGGGGCCAGAAAGAACCGGTTGAGGTTTATTTGGGCGAAGATGGTCACTTTCAACTCAAAAAAGGGTGGAGGCGTTTCACAGCCTTGTCGCAACTTTTTGCGGAAACCGGCCAATCCGAATTCGGAGTTATTGTCGCGCGTGTCGACCAGTCATATGAAGACAGGATTTTGCGCTATATTGATATGGTCGAGGAAAACGTGGTGCGCGAAGATCTGACATTTGCAGAGATGGCGCAGGTGGTGATTGTGGCGGCTCAGGATGACCGGGTCGATGACAGCGATGCCGAGGCTTTGGTTGGCAGGCTTTATGCGTCACTTCACAAGATGAAGCGCTCATATATTCGTAGTTTTGTGTATTTATTGACCCAGCTTGATGGTGCATTGAGTTGGCCCAAGGAAATCTCTCGGAATTTGGGAGTTGATGTCGTTCGGGTTCTGAAGTCGGGGCAGGGGGATAAAGGCGTGCTTATAGATCGTCTGACACATTGCCATACCCGCGAAGGTGAAGCAGAGATTCTGACGGATTTTGTTTCGGCGGGAAAAGCCGCTCAGGTGGTGGAAAAGGTCAAGAAGGCTCCGAAGGAAAAATTCGAATTTCATTTTGACGACATGAAGGTAACTGCCAGAAAGGGTGAGTGCAGAATCGTGAGTAGGGACGATTTTGCAAGCATTCCAAAGGAACAACTTGAACAGGCAATTCGGGCTTTTAGGACGGCATTGCACAAGTAAGTAACCCATGGGTTACGATCATTTGTAACCCATGGGTTACTCACTTGTGCTGAGTTTCTAGGTGGTTCTGTCGTCGATCAGGGGGTTTGGTTTGGCGAATTTCTCAAGGTCATTCTGGTCCCTGATCATTACGCGGTTACCGTCAACCGTGACTCCATAAGGTTTCAAAGCCTTGAAGGCCCGACTGAGGTTTTCCGGAGTCATCCCGAGATAGGATGCCAGACGGCGTTTTTCAATTTGCAGGTTGAATTCATCATCACCACCCGCCCTGATCTGCTGTCGGAGAAGATAGTTGGCAAGTCTCTCCAGAGATGTGCGAAGTTTCAGGTCTTTGGTCTTTCTAATTGATGACCGATAGCAATACGCAAGTTCCAAAACTATGGCACGGGCGAAATTGTTGTCCTCGTCAAAGATGGCGCGAACGTTCTGGCTGGGGATCAGAACAATCCTGCTTTTATCCAGGGTTCGTGCGGACATGAGGTAAGGCGCATTCTTGACCGTTGCTGCGAGAATGAATGAGGAAATCGGTCTTATCGTGGCGACACAAGTTTCCCGACCGTTCCATTTGGAAAAAAGCTCGACCGAACCCGAAATTACGATGTGCAGAAAATCACTTGGTTCGCCTTCCGTGATCAACTCAATCTGAGGTGGAAAATTCTGAACGTATGACGCACGCATGAGCGTCTGAAAGTTTTCTTCTTCCATGTTTGCGAACAAATCAAGAACACGAATATCCGGGTGGTGAGAATCAAGCATGGCGATTGGCAGCTTTCCGATTGATTTGATTTTATGTGCCTCGTCGATTGATATTTGTCAATCAGTGAAATGGTGAAGTTGATCTGGCTATTTGACCAAGCCGACCTCTCTAGCCAATTTTTTTTGGCGACCCGTTTATTTCAAATGAAAAACTAAATTTCTTGATCTGTATCAATCCGTCCCGCGCGTACTTCAGTAGAACTCGCACCAACACATGAAAGGTCGGGGCATGGTCTTTGGATCATGACGTACGGCCCACAAAGGGGACATTAGTCATGGATATCCAGAACAAGGCAACAAGGCTTTGGGGCAATTTCTTCAACGTCCGAATGGTTCAGATCCGGACGTTCCACATGACGTGGTTCGCGTTTTTTTCGTGTTTCTTCGCGTGGTTTGGAATCGCGCCGCTGATGATCGTGGTGCGAGAGGAACTGCACCTGACCAAATCCGAAGTTGGTTGGACAATCATCGCTTCGGTTGCGATGACAATCCTAGGACGGTTCTTCATCGGATGGTTATGCGACCGGATCGGACCAAGACTGTCCTATACCGGGCTGCTGATTTTCGGTGCTTTTCCGGTGGCGGGAATCGGCCTTGCGCACAGCTTTGAGAGTTTTCTGATATTCCGCCTTTTGATCGGTCTGATCGGGGCGTCCTTTGTTATCACCCAGTATCATACATCGGTTATGTTCGCGCCAAATGTGGTGGGTACAGCGAACGCTACTTCGGCTGGCTGGGGTAATCTGGGTGGCGGAGTTACCCAGTTCGCGATGCCGCTGATCTTTTCGATCTTCATCACTCTTGGCTTTACCGACGCGTCGTCCTGGCGCCTGTCGATGGTGATCGTGGGCATCGTGATCTTCGTGGTCGGGATTGCCTATTTCTTCCTGACCCAGGATGCCCCTGATGGCAATTACAAGCAATTGCGCGAAAAGGGCCAGTTGCCGGAGAAAAAGAAAGTCACGGGTCAGTATTTCCGGGCCATGGCGGATTACCGCGTCTGGGTCTTGTTCTTTATCTATGCCGCCTGCTTTGGCATCGAACTGACGGTCAACAACGTCGCGGCGCTTTATTTCTTTGACTATTTCGATGGTCTGACAATGGTTACTGCCGGACTAATTGCGGCGTCTTTCGGACTGATGAACATCTTTGCCCGCACATTGGGTGGCATTTTTGGCGACAACTTTGCGTCGCTCTGGGGGCTGCGAGGTCGCTCGTTCTGGTTGTTCATCGTGCTTTTGTGCGAGGGGCTGGCGTTGATGCTGTTCAGTCGTATGGACGTGCTATTCCTCGCCATTCCGATGCTGATCATCTTCTCGCTCTTTACCCAGATGTCGGAAGGCGCGACCTATTCGGTGGTTCCCTTCGTCAACAAAAAGGCATTGGGCGCAGTCGCCGGTATCGTTGGCGCAGGCGGCAACGCAGGTGCAGTAGCCGCGGGTTTCCTTTTCAAGAGCGAAATGTCCTGGAACAATGCCTTCTTCGTGATTGGCATCATGGTGACCTGCGCTTCGGTTCTGGCGCTTTTCATCCGGTTCTCGCCTGAAAAAGAAGCCGAAGAAAAAGCTCTCTTTGAAAAGGCTCAAATCGACGCGCTTGAACTACGGGCTGCCCGTGCTGTCGAAGCACTAAACAATTCGCGGACTGTCGTCGAAGAATACAACCGTACACACGACAAAAACGTGTGATCTGACAAACCTGGCTGGCCACCCGTCCCGGTGGCCCGCCCACAACGTATCCTGAGGAGGGACTGACGTGGGAAAAGACCTGAGAAACTGGACACCGGATGACGAGACCTTTTGGTCTTCGACCGGCAAGTCCGTTGCCAACCGCAACTTGTGGATTTCGATCCCAAGCCTGCTTTGCGGTTTTGCCGTGTGGCTTTACTGGGGAATCATCACCGTCCAGATGATCAACCTTGGTTTTGCCTTCGAGAACTCGCAGCTCTTCACGCTTGCGGCCATTGCGGGTCTGACCGGCGCGACCCTGCGCATTCCGTCGACCTTCTTTATCCGGATTGCTGGAGGGCGGAACACAATCTTCTTTACGACGGCGCTTTTGATAATCCCGGCGAGCTTAGCCGGCTTTGCATTGCAAGACCCGAATACCCCGCTTTGGTGGTTCCAGGTCCTGGCCTTCCTGTCCGGTATCGGTGGTGGCAACTTCTCGTCCTCGATGTCCAACATCTCGTTCTTCTACCCCAAGAAAATTCAAGGCTATGCCTTGGGCATGAACGCGGGTCTGGGCAATTTCGGTGTGACCACCATGCAGATCGTCATTCCACTGGTGATGACCTTTGGCATCTTCGGTGGCGAACCGATGATCCTGGAAAATACCTCGGGCACCTTCTTTAGCCGTATCCCGGCCGGGTCCGAAACGTATATTCAGAACGCCGGCTATATCTGGCTGGTGTTGTTGATCCCTCTGGCATTTGCGGGCTGGTTCGGATTGAACAACATTCGTGATGAGCACGTCAGCCCCGACATTCCAAATCCGATCGGAGCTTTCAGCATTATCACGTTCATGCTGATCATCGGGTTTATTACTTCGATCTTTGGTGCCTGGCTGATGCTGCCCACCGTCGAAGGCGGACTGACGACGTCGGGTTTTGGTGTGTCAAAATGGATCGTTCTACCCATCGTGATCGCGATGACGGTGCTGGGACTGAAGTTGATCCCAGGCGCAGTCGGGCAAAACCTGACCCGCCAATACCGGATATTCGGCAACAAACACACCTGGGCCATGACGGTGATCTACACCATGACCTTTGGCAGCTTCATTGGCTATTCGGCGGCGCTTGCGCTGACCATCAAGGTGGTCTTTGGCTTTCAACACCTGATGGTCGATGGTGTTATGACCCATGGCACGGCGAATGCCGACGGTCCTTCGGCTTTGATGTTCGCATGGATGGGCCCGTTCATCGGCGCGCTGATCCGTCCGTTAGGCGGCATGATGGCTGACAAGCTGGGTGGCGCCCGTGTGACGCACTGGATATCCCTCGTGATGGTTGCTTCGGCTTTGGGCCTGGCCTACTTCATTCGGCTGGCCTATGGCTCGGCGACGCCACAGGACTATTTCGTGCCCTTCCTTGGGTTGTTCCTGATCCTGTTCGCGGCAACCGGTATCGGCAATGGTTCGACCTTCCGCACAATCGCGTTTGCCTTTGACAAAGAACAGGCTGGTCCGGTTCTTGGATGGACCGCCGCTGTTGCAGCCTATGGCGCGTTCATTATTCCCAAGGTCTTTGGCGAACAGATGAGCGCCGGAACACCGGAATACGCGCTGTACGGTTTCGCAATTTTCTACGCGGTCTGTATCGTAATCAACTGGTGGTTCTATCTGCGGCCGAACGCCTACATCAAGAACCCCTGATCCACATATGCACGCCTGCCCCGGGAGCATACCCGGGGCAGGCCAGCCAATCTTAGGAGATATCAGATGAGCCATTTGCTCGACAGACTGAACTTCCTCCAATCCAAGGAACTTGAACAGTTCTCGGAGGGCTATGGTCAAGTCACGCGCGAAAGCCGTGATTGGGAAGACACATATCGCAACCGCTGGCGCCACGATAAGATCGTGAGGTCAACCCATGGGGTGAACTGCACCGGATCCTGTTCGTGGAAGATCTATGTGAAATCGGGGATCGTAACCTGGGAGACGCAGCAAACCGACTATCCGCGCACCCGGCCCGACCTACCCAATCACGAACCGCGCGGTTGTGCGCGGGGGGCATCCTATAGCTGGTATCTCTATTCCGCCAACCGGGTGAAGAACCCGCTTGTGCGCGGTCGCCTGATGAAGATCTGGCGCAAGACGCGTGAGACGTTGTCGCCGATCGAGGCTTGGACCAAAATCCAGAACGATCCGATATTGCGCGCCTCTTATGTCGATACCCGCGGTAAGGGCGGTTTCGTCCGCGCGAGTTGGGATGAAGCTACTGAAATCACCGCCGCTGCCAACGCCTATACGGCGAAAAAATATGGACCTGACCGGGTCATAGGGTTTTCACCCATTCCTGCGATGTCGATGATTTCCTATGCCGCTGGTTCCCGTTATCTGAGCCTGATCGGCGGCGTATGCAGTTCCTTTTATGACTGGTATTGCGATCTTCCGCCGGCCTCGCCCATGACTTGGGGCGAACAGACTGACGTTCCGGAATCGGCTGATTGGTACAATGCTGGCTATCTGCTGCTTTGGGGTTCGAACGTGCCGCAGACCCGTACGCCGGATGCGCATTTCTATACCGAAGCCCGCTATCGTGGTGCCAAATCCGCTGTGATCTGTCCGGATTACTCGGAGGCGGCGAAGTTCGGTGATGTCTGGCTGAACGTCAAACAGGGCACTGACGCGGCGCTGGCGATGGCCTTTGGCCACGTGATCCTGCGCGAGTTCCACCTTGACCGGCAAACCGAGTATTTCGAAAATTACTGCCGGAAATACTCAGATTTCCCGATGCTGGTGAAGCTGGAAGAGAAAGATGGCCAATTCGCACCGGGTCGCTTTCTGCGCGCTGACGACCTGGACGGCAAGCTGGGTGAAACGAACAACCCGGAATGGAAAACCGTCGCGATGGACGAAAAATCCGGGGATCTGGTCGCGCCGAATGGCTCGGTTGGATACCGCTGGGGTGAGGATGGCGACTGGAACCTTGAAGAACGCGCGCGGACGACTGAAACCAGCCTGAAAATGTCCTTTATTCTTGATGATTGTCATGACGAAGTGCTTGGCGTCGACTTTCCTTATTTCGGCAGCGGAGCCTCAGAGCATTTCACCACTGGTGACGTCCGGCCGGGCGTGCTGACGCGCAATATCCCGGTTCGGCACATCAAAACCAAGGATGGTGTAATCCGCGTGGCTACGGTGTTCGATCTGTTCTGCGCCAACTATGGCCTTGATCGCGGGTTGGGCGGCGAATGGGTCTCTAAAGATTTCAACGAGGACGTTCCCGGCACACCTGCCTGGGCGGAAAAGATCACCGGCGTTTCAGCCGACAAGATTATCCACGTAGCGCGCGAATTTGCGCAGAATGCCGAAAAGACCCAGGGCAAGTCGATGATCATCATCGGTGCTGCCATGAACCACTGGTATCACATGGATATGAACTATCGTGGTGTGATCAACATGCTGATCATGTGCGGTTGTGTCGGTCAGTCCGGCGGTGGCTGGGCGCATTATGTGGGCCAGGAAAAATTGCGTCCGCAAACCGGCTGGCAACCACTGGCCTTTGCGCTCGACTGGAGCCGCCCACCGCGGCATATGAACTCTACTTCGATGTGGTATGCCCATACTGATCAGTGGCGCTATGAGACACTGACGGCGGATGATATCCTAAGCCCGACAGCTCCGGAAGGCGACTGGGATATTTCAATGATCGACTACAACATTCGCGCTGAGCGGATGGGGTGGCTGCCGTCTGCTCCGCAACTTAAAACCAATCCGCTGGAGGTCGCGAAAGCGGCTAAGGCTGCCGGCAAGGAAATTCCGACTTACGTGGCAGAGCAACTGAAATCCGGCGAACTGGAAATGTCCTGTGAAGACCCGGACGCGCCGGAAAACTGGCCACGAAATCTGTTCGTATGGCGGTCGAACCTGCTTGGGTCTTCCGGCAAGGGGCACGAGTATTTTCTCAAACACCTCTTGGGCACTGACCATGGTGTGATGGGCAAGGATCTGGGCGAAGAAGGTCGCCAGCTACCAAAAGAGGCCAAGTGGCACGAAGAAGGACCGCGCGGCAAACTTGATCTGCTGGTCACAATAGATTTCCGGATGTCTACCACAGCAGTCTATTCGGACATCGTTCTGCCGACGGCGTCGTGGTACGAGAAGAACGACCTTAACACCTCGGACATGCATCCGTTCATCCACCCGCTTCAGGCGGCAGTGGACCCGGCCTATGAAAGCAAGTCGGACTGGGAAATCTTCAAGTCGATCGCGCACAAATTCCAGGAAGTCGCACCAGAGATCCTTGGCAAGGAAACCGACATTGTCGCGTTGCCGATCTTGCACGACACACCAGGAGAGATCGCACAGGACCAGGTTCGTGACTGGAAGAAAGGCGAATGTGACCTGATTCCGGGCAAGACGGCGCCCAGCTATATCCCGGTCGAGCGCGACTATACCGCGGTTTATGACCGGTTCGTGGCGCTTGGGCCGCTTCTTGACAAGCTGGGCAATGGTGGCAAAGGCATCAACTGGAAGACTGAGACCGAGGTCCAGCACCTGCGCGAATTGAACGGTGAATGGGAGGACGGTCCGGCCAAGGGCTGTGCGAAGATCGTCACCGACATCGACGCGACCGAGGTGGTGCTTATGCTGGCGCCGGAAACCAACGGCGAAGTGGCGGTCAAGGCCTGGGAAGCTTTGTCAACGGCAACAGGACGAGATCACACGCACCTGGCGCGGTCCAAGGAAGACGAGAAAATCCGGTTCCGCGATATTGCCGCGCAACCACGCAAGATTATCTCGTCGCCGACATGGTCGGGAATCGAAAGCGAAAAGGTCTGCTATAATGCCGGCTATACCAACGTACATGAGCTGATCCCATGGAGAACTCTGACAGGGCGGCAACAAACCTATCAGGATCACCTGTGGATGCTGGCCTTTGGCGAAGGTCTTATGTCCTACCGCCCGCCGGTGGACCTGAAGACCATCACCAAGGACGTGCAAGACGAAGGCGACACGCTGGTCTTGAACTTCATCACTCCGCACCAGAAATGGGGTATCCATTCGACCTATTCCGACAACCTGATGATGCTGACGCTTAACCGTGGCGGGCCGGTGATCTGGATATCTGAGAATGATGCGAAATCGGCGGGAATTGTCGATAACGACTGGGTCGAGCTTTACAACGTGAACGGAGCTTTGACGGCGCGGGCGGTGGTCAGCCAGCGGATGAAGGATGGAACCACCTTCATGTATCACGCGCAGGAAAAAATCGTGAACACGCCCGGTTCTGAAAAGACCGGCCATCGTGGTGGCATCCATAACTCTGTCACCCGTACCACGATTAAGCCCACGCATATGATCGGTGCATATGCCCAACAATCCTACGGTTTCAACTATTACGGCACCGTTGGGGCCAACCGCGATGAATTTGTCGTGGTTCGCAAGATGAAGAACGTCGATTGGCTCGACAAAGAAGCGACCCCGAACAAGGAGGCAGCGAAATGAAGGTACGTGCACAAATTGGCATGGTGCTGAATCTCGATAAATGTATCGGGTGCCACACCTGCTCTGTGACCTGCAAAAACGTTTGGACCAGCCGCGAAGGTGTCGAATACGCATGGTTCAACAACGTCGAGACCAAGCCCGGCACCGGCTATCCCACGGACTGGGAAAATCAGGCGCGTTGGAAAGGCGGCTGGGAGAGAACCCGATCGGGCAAACTTCAACCCAAGCAGGGGGCCAAGTGGCGGATTTTGGCGAACATCTTTGCCAACCCCGATCTGCCCGAGATCGACGACTATTACGAGCCGTTCGATTTCGATTATGACCACCTGAAAAGCGCGCCGGAAATGGAGGCGTTCCCAACGGCGCGCCCACGCTCAAAGATTACCGGTGAGCGGATCGAAAAGATCGAGAAGGGTCCGAACTGGGAGGAAATCCTGGGCGGTGAATTTTCGAAACGCGGTGAAGATTACAACTTTGAGGGGGTGCAAAAACAGATCTACGGAGAGTACGAGAACACCTTTATGATGTATCTCCCCCGACTGTGCGAGCACTGCCTGAACCCGGCATGCGTGGCTTCGTGCCCCTCTGGTGCGATCTACAAGCGAGAAGAAGACGGCATCGTTCTGATCGACCAGGAAAAATGCCGCGGTTGGCGGATGTGTGTCTCGGGCTGCCCGTACAAGAAGGTCTATTACAACTGGTCGACCGGGAAGTCCGAGAAATGCACCTTGTGTTACCCTCGGATCGAGAGCGGCAACCCGACCGTTTGTTCAGAGACTTGCGTTGGTCGTATCAGGTATCTCGGAGTGATGCTCTATGATGCGGACAAGATCGAGGAGGCAGCAAATGCAGCCGAAAAGATGGATCTTTACGACGCACAGCTTGGGCTTTTCCTTGATCCGAACGACCCCGAAGTAATCGCGGCGGCACGGGCTGAGGGCATTCCGGATGACTGGTTGAGAGCAGCCAGAGAAAGCCCGGTCTGGAAGATGGCGATGGAGTGGAAAGTCGCCTTCCCACTGCATCCTGAATACCGGACGCTGCCGATGGTGTGGTATATCCCACCGCTCAGCCCGATCCAGAACGCCGCCGAGGCTGGCGCGATCGGCATGGATGGCGCCATGCCCGATGTGAGCAACTTGCGCATTCCGCTTCGCTATCTCGCCAACATGCTGACGGCCGGTGACGAAAAACCGGTGGCAACGGCTCTGGAACGGATGTTGGCCATGCGTGCCTATATGCGGGCCAAGACTGTTGAGGGCGTGACTGATGAGTCTATCGCAGAGCGCGTCGGCCTGTCGGGCAGAATGATCGAAGACATGTACAAGATCATGGCACTCGCCGATTACGAAGACCGGTTCGTTATCCCGACTACCCATCGCGAACAGGTCGAGGAAGCGATGGATATTCGCGGTGGCTGCGGCTTTACAGACGGAAATGGCTGTTCGACCGGCGTTTCCAAGGCTTCGCTGTTCGGCGGAGCAAAGAAACCCCTGAAAATGCCTGAGGAGGTGCGCTGAGATGGACCGTACGTTGAAATCACTTTCGTTGATCTTGAGCTACCCGACGCGCGAGTTGCAACAAGCCATGCCCGAGATCGGAGGCGTACTGGCCTCGGATTCGCGTTTGACAGCAACAGCCCGGCGGGCGCTGCGACCGCTTGTAGAAGAGCTGCGCACGCGTGATATTTATGACCTCGAAGAGCAATATGTCCTGCTTTTCGACCGATCGCGCACGTTGTCTCTCAACTTGTTCGAGCATGTGCACGGCGAAAGCCGTGACCGGGGCGGCGCAATGGTGTCTTTGGTCGAAACCTATCGCGATGGCGGGTTCGAACCCGTCACATCGGAATTGCCGGATCATTTGCCGGTGCTGCTGGAATTCCTGTCGACGGTTCCCTTCGTCGAAGCACAGGAGACTTTGGCGGACGCGGCGCACATATTTGACGCTTTGAACGCACGGCTTGTCCGGCGGGAAAGCCCGTATGGTGCCGTGTTCGCCACTCTTTTGCAGCTTTCGGGCGTTGCGGCGGACAAAGAAGCCGTGGCTGAATTGCTAGAACAGCCAGAGCTGGACCCGGATGACCTTGAGGCGCTGGATGCGGTCTGGGAGGAAAGCGAAGTGCGCTTTGGTCCTGATCCGAATGCTGGATGCCCACAGGTGCGCGACATACTTGCGCGTATGGATGAACCCCTTGATCGCGCCTCAGGCGTGGCCGCTGAATGACGGAGGCTTAGATGCATTATTTCTTATTCGGAATCTTTCCCTATATCGCGCTTGTCACGCTGTTTGTGGGCTCTATCGCTCGCTATGATCGTGATCCGTTCTCTTGGAAGACCTCGTCGTCGCAGCTTTTGCGGCGCAAGCAGTTGATCGTGGGGTCGATCCTCTTTCACATCGGAATGCTTGTCATCTTTGTTGGTCACGTGTTTGGCCTGATGACACCGATCTGGGTGTTCGATGCCATCGGGATCAGCCATGGGGCAAAACAGCTGCTGGCTGTTGTCGCGGGCGGTATCGCCGGGGTCATGGCACTGATCGGGGGGGCAATGCTGTTCCATCGTCGCTGGACCGATCCGCGCATCCGCAAAACATCGAGTGTCGCAGACATAACGGTGCTTGCAATGTTGCTGGTCCAGCTGGTGCTGGGTCTCGGCACTGTTTTCGTCTCGCTTGGGCATCTTGACGGCCACGAAATGGTCAAGTTCATGTCGTGGGTGCAGGGCATCTTTACTTTTAACGGTGCGGCAGCAGGCTATATCGAAAACGTGGCGCCGGTGTTCAAGTTGCACCTTGTGCTTGGCATGGCGATCTTGTTCGTAACGCCCTTTACCCGGCTTGCCCATGTCATTTCGGGTATCTTCGTCCCGTTTCGTTATCTGTTCGCCCGTCCGGGTTATCAGATTGTGCGCTCGCGGCGCACCAACCGTCATCCGGTGGAGTGACCGCTATGCATGCTGCACTCTTTCCCGACCTTGTCGTCAATGGCGAAACCGTTCCGCACGCGCTCGTCGCGGCTGAGGCGCAAAACCACAGCGCGCCCAAGGGCAAGCCCGGTATCGCCTGGCGCAAGGCTGCGAATGCGGTGGCGATGCGCACCTTGCTGTTGCAAGAGGCGCAAAGCCGGGGTCTGAGTTCCGTCCCCCAAGAGGTCGGCCCCGGACGTTCCGAAACCGAGGAGGAGGCCCTGATCCGGGGCCTTCTTGAGATCGCCGTGACTGTCGATGCGCCAGGCGAAGAGGCCGTGCGCAGCGAATGGGAGCGGGATCCTTCGCGGTTCCGCGCGCCACCACTTTGGGAGGTCTCGCATATTCTTGTGGCCTGCGATTCAAGTGACGAAGTAGAGCGCGAGGCGACTCGCACGCTGGCTCAAAGTCTCATGAGCAATGCGCTGAAGGACTCTCGCGGCTTTGCCCGCGTGGCGCGCGAGCAAAGCGATTGCGGATCGAGCACCGCAGGCGGAGTGCTGGGTCAGCTAGGTCCGGGCGATACCGTGCCGGAATTTGAGGTCGCCCTTCGCAGTTTGCAAGAGGGCGAGGTTTCGGCCGAACCTGTGCTGACGCGGCATGGCTGGCACTTAATCCGGATGGATGCCAAGGCCGAAGGCGCGGTTCTTCCGTTCGACGCGGTTCAACAAAAAATTTCCGAAGCACTGGAAAAGGCCGCGTGGACAAAAGCCGCGAAAAACTTTGTAGATGACTTGGTTTCAGCGGCTGAGATTTCTGGTGTGGACATGCGGCAAGCGCCCGGCGTGGCAACAAAGCGTTAATTTCTGGGTTAAGCCACGTCAGTACACGTCTTCATAGGCGGCGCAGCGGGCGCTTGGGTCTTTGTCTTGCAGATACGCCAATTCGCCGCGTTTATGGGCGATATAGACGTCGGCAAATTGGTCTGGGAACCAGCCACGCACGGTTTTGTTGTTCTCAAACCGAAGCAATGCCTGTTCCAGCGTTTCTGGCAGGCGAACAAATCCGCGTTTTTCCAGCGCGTCAGAGGGCAGGGCGGTCAGATCTTCCTCGGTGACAGCAGGGGCGGGCAGGGCGTCCTCGATCCCCTGTGCGCCGGCATGCAGGATGGCCGCAAGCGCCAGATGCGGCGAGGCTGTAGCATCGGCAGCACGGTATTCAAAATTGTACTGGCGCGCGATGCTGGTCGGGTCGCTGGATGTGACCGGGCAAATGCGCACGGATGCCTCGCGATCCTGTAACCCAAGGTTGTTAAAGGCCGCAGACCAGCGATGCGGGGTCAGGCGCAGGTACGAAATGTCTGAAGGGGCGGTTATGGCGATGATGCTGTCGAGGTACTTTAGAACCCCGGCGATGAATGACCCGGTTACGGCAGACATGCCCGCCGCACCGTTTTCGTCATAGGTTGCCGGGGTGCCGGTCTCGTTCAGAAAACTCATGTGGATGTGAACGCCATTGCCCACCGAATCCGGATCGCGGATCGGGGTAAAGGTGACGTTTTCGCCAAGACGCTTTGCCGTCATACAGGTGACTTCGCGCAGGATTGTGGCGTTGTCAGCCGAGGTGACGCCTTGGCTGGGGGCGATGGTGACTTCGTATTGTTTGGGACCAAATTCGGTCATGAAGGTGTCAGGCTTCAGCCCGCTTGTTTCAAGGGCCGCAATCAGGGTTTCACCAAAGACCCGACGATCGGAAAACCCGGCCAAGGTGTAGGCTTCGCCGGGCATGTCGTTGCCGGTTTTGAACTGAAATTCATGTTCAAACGCTGACAACAGGGTGACGCCGCTGGCGGCCTTTAATCGCGCAAGCGCAGCCTTTAGAATTGAACGGGTGCACAGATCCCAGGGCGCACCATCAAGGTCAGTGATATCGCCCAGCATCAGACGTTCGACCGGGCCACCATCCTTGAAATCAAGCTCGACGTTGGTGTTAGGATCAGGGATCAGCAGCAAATCACCAAGTGCCCCAAACGGCGTGTCGCCGATGGTATCAAAGCAGCTAATCATCACGTTGGTGGGACACCAGCCAACGCCTTTTTGCAGGCGGCTTTCAAGATCGCTTAGTGGAAACGCTTTGCCCCGGACCTTGCCAGCAAGGTCCGAGGTTGCAGCGAATACAAGCGGCTTATTGATCATGTTATCTGACGACATACACCGAACAGGTTGAGTGTCGGACAACCCGCGAAGCGTTTGGTCCCAGCAGGAAATCCTTGAAATCGGGCTTGTGGGCACCGATCACGATCAAGGCCGCGCCGTCTTTGTCGGCGGTGTTCAATATCTCTTCATAGGCGCTGCCGATGGCGACCAGATGCCGGACCTTGGCATTGGCCTCGGCGCCAAGAACCTCTTGGGCCAGATCGCTTAGCGCGATTTTGGTTTTGGCCGCGACCTCTTTCTGGCGACCTTGGTCAAAAAAGCCGCCGACGACGCTCATGCCGTAATCGGGGATCACAGTAATGATATCCAGTTGTGCACCCTCAAGTGCGGCCATCCGCGCGGCCTGCTTGATAACATTCTGGTCGCGCCCTGTGTTGCTGATATCAACGGCGCATAGAACTGTATTGCTCATGCTGGTTCTCCTTTTCTGTTAATCCGGCCTTTTTGCAGCAGGGCAATCAACGCAAGCAGTATCAAACCGGGGATAAAGATAAGCTCTTTTGGCAATTGACTGGTCGGAGCCTGAACAGAGGCCAAAACAACCGGTTCATCACCATAAAAATCAAATGTGCCCAGGCTGTCGGCAAATTGCGAGCCAAATGAGGGTTCTTCCATTATGGTTTTGTCGTCCTCATTCATCAGCAACAGGCCAGAATCATTCATTCTGCTGGCCTCATCACCTTCGCCTGACACCGCAAGAACCAAAGTAACCTCTTTGATCTTGCCGTTGTCATAGTCCGGTCCGGATACAATCAGACGCATTTGGTCGCCATCCTGAGCCTTGCCCAACGCCTGTTCAAATGCCGCTGGTTCAACCATCTCAAACGGAGGCTGAATGCGGTTCATGAAGAAATCGGGACGGAACAGGATAAAGGCCACCAGAATAAGCGCAATGCTTTCATAAATGCGGCTTTTGGTCAGGAACCAACCCATTGTGCCCGCAGTGAACACCAGAATGGCAATCGAGGCGGTGATAAAGACCAATATTCCCTGCATCAGGGTCACATCAATCAGCAACAGATCGGTGTTGAAGATGAACACAAATGGCAGCGCCACGGTGCGCAGGCTGTAGAAGAACGCGACAAATCCAGTGCGGATCGCATCGCCGCCAGACACCGCCGCCGCCGCGAAACTGGCAAGTCCCACAGGCGGGGTCACATCCGCCATGATGCCAAAGTAGAACACAAACAGATGCACCGCGATCAGTGGCACGATCAGCCCGTTCTGCGCTCCCAGTTCGACCACAACACCAGCCATCAACGAGGACACAACGATATAGTTCGCCGTTGTCGGCAGCCCCATACCCAGGACCAGCGACAACAGGCCAACCAGCACCAGCATCGCCACCAGATTACCTGCGGACAGGAATTCAACCAGATCGGCCATAACCTGCCCGACACCGGTCAGCGTGACGGTGCCGACAATTACACCCGCAGTTGCGGTTGCCAGACCAATACCGATCATGTTGCGCGACCCGTCAATCATACCCTGAACCAGATCCACAACCGAGGCCTTCATATTGCCAGCCAGATCCCCTTGTGCGCGGAACATTGCCTTTAGTGGGCGTTGGGTCAGCAGGATGACGAACAGCAGCATGGTTGCCCAAAAGGCCGACAGACCGGGTGATTTCTGTTCGATCATCAGGAAATACACCAGCACGATGATTGGCAGGATGTAATACAGTCCGGCTTTGTAGATTTCCGCGATAACCGGCAATTCGACGGTTTCCGCATTTGGATCATCTGCTTCCAGATCATCGACCGTTGAGGCGACTTTAAGCAGGATCAGATAGGCGATAAAGACCAATGCTGCCAGCGCCCATGGCGCATTGTCTGGCATCAGCGATACGATCCAGCCGACCGGGTATTGAACTCCGTAGCAGAGCAATGCAAAGCCTGCGAAAAACCCTGCCATACCGCCGATGGTTCTGCCCATCGACACAACCCGGTTGCCCAGGGTTGGCATGTTGTTTTTGACCGCTTCCAGATGCACGATGTAGACCAGCGCGATATAGGAAATGGTTGCCGGCAAAAAGGCGTGGGTGATGACCTCGACATAGGAAATGCCGACATATTCCACCATCAGAAATGCCGCGGCCCCCATGACGGGTGGCATGATCTGCCCGTTGACCGAACTGGCGACTTCGACAGCGCCGGCCTTTTCAGACGAGAACCCAACCCGTTTCATCAACGGAATGGTGAATGTCCCGGTGGTCACAACATTGGCGATTGAGCTGCCCGAAATCAGACCGGTAGCCGCCGAGCCAACAACAGCGGCCTTGGCTGGTCCACCCTTAAGATGACCCAGCGCGCCAAACGCCATTTTGATAAAATAGTTCCCGGCGCCGGCTTTATCCAGAAGCGAGCCGAACAGCACAAACAGGAACACGAATTTCGTCGAGACCCCCAAGGCGATGCCAAACACACCCTCTGAGGTGATCCACATATGGCTCATGGCCTTTTTCAGCGAAGCACCTTTCCAGCGGATCACGTCCGGGATGATTTCGGAGGAACCAAAGAAGACGTAGAACAAAAATATGACGGCGATAATCGCCATTGCCGGGCCAAGCGCACGACGGGCGGCCTCAAACAACAGCATCAGACCCAGTAGCGCGAACCACTTGTCCATATCATCAGCAAGACCGCCGGAATTGACGATCTTGTCATAAAAGAAATAGCCATAAAGCGCGGTAAACGTACCAACCAGCGCAAAAACCCAATCCATAATTGGAACGTAATTGCGCGGCGATGATTTGAACGCGGGATAGGCAAGATATGCGAGGAAAATCGCAAAACCCAGGTGGATCTGACGCGAGTTATTAATCAGATCACCGGGTAGGATGTAGGGTGCAAGGGGCGACGCCAAGATCACCTGGAACACAGCCCAGGTAACGGCGACAACGGCCAGTAAGGTGCCAACGGCTCCGGCGGGGCTTCGGGCTCCGGCGTCGGATGAGGATACAAGTTCCTGTAGTTCTTCTTCGCTTAACGGTCGGTTTTCTGGCCCTTGATCGGTCATTAACACTCTCCCTGAACATCCGCTTTTTGCGGTTTTTAACTGTCTTGATTAACTGTCTTAAGATACTGTCCTTAATGTATTTCGGGCAGGGGCAATACATTGCCTCTGCCCTGTTTTTTAGATAAAAATCAACGGCTTAGTCGATCCATCCCTGTTCTTTGTAATACTTAGCCGCACCGGGGTGCAGAGGTGCTGACAGACCTGCTGTGGCCATTTCTTCTGGCTTTAGGTGTGCAAATGCCGGGTGCAGTTTTTTGAAATCATCAAAGTTTTCAAACACCGAAGACACAATTGTGTAAACAGCTTCGTCAGAAACATCGCTGGATGTCACGAATGTTGCACCAACACCAAAGGTCGAAACGTCGGCATCATTGCCGCGATACATGCCACCAGGAATGGTTGCAGACCGGTAGTAGGCGTTGTCGCCAATCAGGGATTCAACAGCCGGGCCGTCGACGACAACCAGAACTGAGTCACAGGCTGTTGTGGCTTCCTGAATGGAACCGGACGGGTGGCCAACGGTATAAACCATCGCATCAATCTGGTTGT
>JAHRVZ010000219.1 GCA_019090405.1 Paracoccaceae bacterium | reverse complement strand
TTATCCAATCCGGCCCTAAACGCCTTAGAAAAATCCGCGCCAATATAGCACCAGCCCCAAAACCACTACAAACAGGATCAAGTTGAACGCCAAACTGCCCAGCATCCCCAGTATCCAGCCCTTGCGCCGATCGGCCAGATCAATTGTGTTCAAATAGGCCTGCACGTCTGAGGCTGCCAGCGCCAATGCCGGAGCATCAAGGGTAAGACACAGTTTCGGATGCGCCGACAACGTTTCAGCCTTGGCCAGCACCATCGCCTGACTATAAACCTTACGCGGCAGACGATTTTTGGCCTTGGCTGCGGCACGCGCCATATCCAAAGCCCGCACCCCAAGCTTTTCCCGCATCAGGTCTTTGGTTTGGGAAATAAGATCCGCTATCGCCTGGGGTTTGGTCACCGGGTTCTCCTGTTGGGCACAGATTAACGGCTTTGGTCAGCATGCTCAATGGGGCTGGAACCATTCACTTTGGGCCGTTATCAGTTTCGTATGCTGAACTGGATCACACATGGAACCGCAACCGATGCCCCGCCATTGCTGATTGCGCATGGGCTTTTTGGCTCGGCGCGCAACTGGGGTGTCATTGCCAAACGGTTGTCGGACACAAGACAGGTTATCGCCCTAGATATGCGCAACCATGGCCACAGCGGTTGGACCGACAGTCATACCTATGAGGACATGGCGGATGATCTGGCAGAAGTGATTGCTGAATTTGGTGGTAAGGCAGACGTTATCGGCCATTCCATGGGGGGTAAGGCTGCGATGATGTTGGCCCTGCGCCATGATTGTGTGCATCGTCTTATTGTCGCAGATATTGCGCCAGTAGAATACAGCCATACCCAGATCGGTTTCATCAATGCCATGCGTGGCGTTGATCTGAAACGGGTAGAACGGCGTCAGGATGCAGAAAACCAACTGGCCGCTCTTGGTGTTGAAAAAGCGTTGCAAAGCTTTTTCACCCAATCACTGGATGTCGCGGGCAGACGCTGGCGACTGAACCTTGATGCGCTTGAACGCAATATGCCTCAGATCATGACCTTTCCTGTTGTTCAGACTAAATGGGAGGGTCCGGTGTTGTTCTTGTCAGGAGGTGCCTCAGACTATGTAACCCATGCCCATCGCCCCGCAATCAAAGCGTTGTTTCCAAACGCCCGATTCGCCAAACTGCCCGGTGCTGGCCATTGGCTGCACGCCGAGAAAGCGCGCGATTTTGAGGCAACAGCAAGAGTGTTTCTGGATGGTTAAAGTGTTTCGCCGTCGACAGTACCACCAGCCTCGACCCAATCTTTGAACCCACCAAGATTAAAGACCTTTTCATAGCCCATATCCAGCAGCAGTTTTCCCGCCAGCGCAGCCCGCCCACCCGAGGCGCAATGCAGGATCACCGGACGCTCAAACCGCAGTTCTTCGTGATACATCGGGCTTGCCGGATCAGCGCGAAATTCAAGTACCCCGCGCGAAATATGCAATGCCGCTTTGGCTTTGCCGGTTTCTGCCAGTTCCAAGCCATCGCGAATATCAATCATCACAGCGCCTTCTGCCAGCATCTGTTGTGCAGTCGTGCCGTCAATCCGCACAACAGCTGCATTTGCGGATTGCATCATATCTTTGACCGTTAGTGGCATGCGTGTACTCCTGATCTGGTGTCGCGTGGACGCTAGCACGCTGCCCAGAGGCGCGAAAGCGTGATTTCACGGATCGCTCAAAACCGGGTAAGTTCTCACCAAAACAGAGAGAGGAAGACAACATGCATGGTATTGACATTCAGTACGAATTTAGCGGCGACGAAGCCGAGTGGACTGCCGCCATCAGGGCATTTGTAAAAGCAATTGATGCGGACGAAGATGTTGCCGGACGTTTCACATATCGCGTCACTAAGGCCAAACAAGGCAACACGCGTATTCATTGGGGGCAATGGGATGTGCCCGAGACTGTGCAGATTTTGCAATCGCGCGACTATTTCAAAACATTCGCCACAAAGCTTCAGGGTTTTTCAAATGGCACCCTTAGCCCGACTCCGGTTTCTGTTTTGCACCGAACCAAGACCTGAATCCACAATTCTGACATGCTGGTTTCAATGTCAGCGTTTTTTGACGAACTCGGTCAGAATAACAATGCGTTGGCCTTCAACGCGCCCTTCGATATGTGCCGCGTTGTCAGCGACCAGTGAAATACCGCGCACTGCCGTGCCGCGTTTGGCGATAAACCCAGCACCTTTCACTGGCAAGTCCTTGACCAAAACCACAGTGTCACCTTGCGCAAGCACGGCGCCATTGCTGTCCTTATGTTCGACCAACTGCGCTACATTATCCACCCAAAAGCGCGTGTCATCATCAAGATATAACTGATCTGCCAGATCACGCGCCCAGCTTTCGTCAGATAACCGCATCAGCATCCGCGCCGCCAAAACCTGGGTCGCCGCATCTTCGGACCACATGGCAGAGGACAAACAGCGCCAATGAGTCGGCTCGGGCGTGCCATCAATCTGTGTCAGGCAGGTGTCACACAAATTCGTTGCGGCCCCATCCGGGCCACCAACAACAGCAAATGCCGTCAGGTCACTATCAGCAGAACATAGGCTACAGGGCATAAGATTTGATCCAGAATTACAGCTTTGACTCGCTATAGGGCATACAAAGCCTTGGTGAAACCCACGCAATTGCGCTGTGCGCCCATTTGTACAAAGGCATATATGGTGCGTTCATCATTGACTGGCCCCATCAAATGGGCCCAAGCTTTATCCTTGGCGGTGGCGCAAATCGAGCAGTAATCCACTTATAAAACGCTCGAAACTGTTCAAACAAACCGAACCACCTCTTATTTACAACAGCAGCGAACGGGCCTTGGCCGTCGAATTTGGGATTGCGTAAACCGTGCCCCGATTGAACCCAAAAGGCCACGCCAATCCGAAACAATCATTTGTATCATATTTTCACGGTACAGATTGGCTTTCGTTAGGCGACATCTGCGACACCTCCGTTTGTCGGATCAGCCAGCGACATTTGCGCCATGTCTTCGCTGAAAAACCGATGGCAAGCGCGGCCATCCCGTTTGGCGCTATAAAGCGCCAAATCGGCATCGTGCAGCAATTGAGCCGCTTTTGATCCGGTTGGTCCAACAACCAGAACAGTGCCAATACTGGCAGAAATCCTGCAACTCTGGCCATTAAACAAAATCGGTTTCTCTAGCTTTGCAATAAGTCGCTCAGCAATTGGCCCAAGCTGAGCTTTGTCACATAACCCGTCAAATATCAGCACAAATTCATCACCACCAACCCGGGCAACAGTGTCTTTGCCGCGAATTTGGCTGACCATTATGCGCGCGGCCTCTTGCAGAACATGGTCTCCTGCGGCGTGCCCCATCGTATCATTCACTGCTTTAAAGAAATCCAGATCAAGATGCATGAGCGAAAAAGGCGTCCCTGCTTCAATCTTTCTCGACAAAACATGATCCATCGCTCGGCGGTTTTTCAAACCAGTCAGCGTATCGGTAAATGCCTGTTCTTCAGCCGCGATTTTGGCCCCCTGCAAACGTTGGTTCAGCTTGCGCGATGCCTCCATTGCAGCCGATTTCGCCTCGACCAGATATAGCAGTTCGATAGTGAGGTCAGTGGCCGGGAAATCGGTGCTCGTCAGGTCAAAATCGCGCACGGCATCCAGGACTGAAATACCAAAAGACAGGTTGATCACAGCGCCTTGACCTTTCGGAAGCGGCGACAGAACCCCCTTTAGGGCGGTGCGAGGTTCATCGCGAAACTGTAATTGCAGAGGCGAATCCGGCCTTGCAAGCAAATCCTGTATGTTACGGATCGCACGTGGCCGGTTCAGTTCGACCAGTTCCAGAAACCTTTGGCCGACCAATGTCTGATCAGACCGAAGTTTGCGCAAAGTCGGGCCCGCGTGGAGGATATGACCAGTACCATCCAACACAACCGACATTGGACACAGTCGGTCGAGGAATTCACCCAGTTTATCAAGCTCTATCATCCGGCGCCTGCCCCAAGATCAAATGAGCGTCCCTTAGCCCATGCGGATTCAATAACTGTAATGTCGATCACTTCGGCGCCATTATTCCCGCCGTGGTGATCCAACACCACAAGCGCCCCATAATCATCTGCCATCGCCCGTAAAACCCCCTGCATCACACTGCCAAACCCCTGCAGCCCTGCTCGACACGTCAGACTGTACTGTCCTGCCGCATGTTCACGCAGTTCCAGTTTAGGCAAATTCAAGTCAGACACCGCAAGTCGGGCCCGATCTGGCAAATCGTCCAGGGAATGCAGGAACTCAGTGTAGTTGACACCGCCAAATCGCAGCAATCGCCGCAAAGATTCAACATTTGGGTTGGACACCAGAAACGTTCCCAGATCTTCGAGCACGTCTGTTTCATCGCGATCCAGATCGGCACACAATGCGCTAAGCACTTGACGTGTCAAATCTTCGTCATAGGTCAACATTGCCTCAAACTCGGAAAAATCCAGTCCAGCGGCCTCGGTCACCGCCAACCAGCGGGCGTGTCCGTAAGTATGACAGGTGAACGATTGAATCGTCCTGTTGATTAGCCCATGCATGTTCGCGCCCTTACACTATTGCGCTATACTTGCAGACCAATACTTAACAAAGGCTCAATAAACTCAATTCGACACAGTTTTACACCGCCTCATTATCAAACTGCCTCAATTCGCAGGTTCCAGCACCTGGCCACCAACATGTAGCGCCGACCCCTGACGTGGTTGAACCTTAAACCCGCCATCCAAGACCTTTGCGATGGCATCTGTTGGGAAACGCGCCCAAGTATTCGAAACTGGGTCAAAGACCTGTTTAACCTCGAAAATCTTACCCTCATTCAAAGCAACAAAATGTGCCTGACCTTGATTATTTTGACCGGTATATAGCAGCATCGCCTCGCTTTCTGGAACAGCACCCGGTGTGAATTCGCCCAGAATCAGAACACAACCTGCGCGTCCATCGGGCAAAGTCCGCTGGCAGCCATCGAGCCATTGATTAACGCGATCAAGCTGCAAATCCACAAACGCATCCGTGCCCAAAGAAAACGATTCCGGACGCGTTGGTAGCAGGCTGACAAGGGTTTCAGACTGCTTGGGGATGATGGTTTTTTCCACCACTCGGTTGGCGCGATATCGGCTAGTCTCGGTCCGAACGGCATTGATTTTCTCTGCTATTTCAACATGATCCGGACGGTTTTTCATGACCTCGACACTGCGGATCCCAGCCTGACCGACGCGCCCCCATTCATGTTCCATTTCCCACAATGCTAACTGACTGACAGAAATGTCACCCTGCTCAAACAATGTTAACTGACTGTTCGCAGCTATGCGATAAGCATTCAGGAAAGGAGTCATCCACAAAGCCGAAACCACAATAACAGCCATTGCCATAACCACATTTATTCGGCGAATACGGGCCATCCAGTTTGTGTGCATCACCACAGCCGCAGCATAAGCCACGCCATATACAAGCAGAAAACCTGCTATCAAACCGGCCAGAACACGTTCGGGTGTCCAGCCATATTGCTGTACCCGCAGGACCACCGACCAGACCGCAAGGGCCGTCAACAACGGTAGCAAAACTGCCAAGCCTTGCGTCGCTAACCGGATTCCACGTGTTTTGACCGCCACTGCGTCGTCGCGATCCAGTGCTGTCGCGACCAGTGAAATTCCGACAATCGCTGCGGCCATCAATGTGGCCCCGGACGAAAGACCACCAAAGACCCCAGTCAGCCCACGCAGCGGAATGGCCGCAAGGAATATCGCCAGAACGGCCAGAACCGGTGGTACCATCAACCGCAACAGCCGCAAAATCAGATAGGGAGAAATCATCGCGCGAAGTTCGTAAACAACGGCCATGGCAAGCCCCAGAACCGCGCCGGTCAAGGTGACTGTCGCCCAGGTATCGTTGACAAAGAGTTGAAGCAGCCTAACATCAACCAGCTTCAAAAGCGCGTCAGACAGGAACAGGACCAACCAGAACACACCGACAAATACCCACGCCACAATATAGCGCACTGCAATCACCCAAGCCGTATCAAACAGGACTTCATAGTGCAGCCAACTTTTCCTGTCAGTCAGCCAGCAGGACAGAAATGGCGTTGCAATCAGAACCAGCATCAGGATTACAGTCACCATGATTCCATTATCAAAAAGATCGGTGGCCGTCACAAAACGCAACCCGGCCATACTGGCCAGAATTGTCACCGGCACCGCCAGCAACAGCCCCCCCGGCAAAGCCCGCGCAAAGCCAAGCGGGCCGACAAGCGCCAGCACAACCAAAGAATAAACAAGGACAAAAACAAATATTGCAAGGTACAAGGCAGGTGAGAAATGGGCGCTGTCCCAGTTATCAGTCAGCAACCAAAGCGCCAGGCCCGCGCCCGCTCCAAAGATCGCCAAAAACAGTCGATGGATTGCAATCTGGTTTGCCTGTCTGAAACTCATTTCGCCAACCTTATGTTGTTATGATTACAACACCCTAGCCCCGCTCGGCTCAATAGTCACGCAAACCATTGGGAAACCTGTTAGAAATCGGTCGGAGCCCCGCCCTCTTTTTTGCGTTTATCTACAAATTCAACCAATTCCTCGCGGATGGCGACATCCATGGGTGGCTCTTCAAAATTGTTGATAATCTCTTTGAACATCAGATGCGCACGTTCCGGTGTCCACACACCGCCTGCCGCTTCCCAGCCTTCATAGTTTTTCCAGTCACTCAGGAAGGGCTGATAAAACGCCGTGGTATATCGGTCTTGGGTATGCTGAATTCCAAAGAAATGACCGTCATTTCCCACATCTCGAATGGCATCCAGCGCGATGTCATCCGGTGTGGTGGCTACAATTTCCGGCTCCATATAGCGTTGAATTTGCTGCAAAACCTCGCAATCCATGATAAATTTTTCAGGCGACGCGATCAGTCCTCCCTCAAGCCAGCCAGCCGCGTGATAGACCATATTCGTGCCCGACTGGACCGAGGCCCAAAGGCTGTTGGACGTTTCCCACATGGCCTGTCCATCAGGAACGTTTGCCGTACACACGCCGGATGATCGCATTGGCAAACCGTAAAACCGCGCCAATTGACCGGTCATTTGCGTGGCGCGCATATATTCCGGAGTGCCAAAGGCAGGCGCGCCCGATTTCATGTCGACATTCGACGTGAACGTGCCAATTACACAAGGGCAACCGGGATTTATATACTGCGCCAGCGCAACCGCACATAACCCTTCGGCCAAAGACTGCGCCACGGCCCCGGCCATTGTCACCGGCGCCATCGCCCCGGCAAGCGTAAAGGGCGTTACCACGCAGCCTTGCCCGCGTCGCGCCATCCGCATCCAGCCGTCTAGCATCGGATAATCGTGTTTCAGCGGCGACGTTGAATTGATGTTGGTGTACATGCGGGGGCTGGCGTCGAATTCATCGTGGCTAAGACCGCCCGCGATGCGCACCATCTCCATCACATCCTCGACCCGTTCTTTGCCAAGCGAATAGGCATGCATGGCTTTATCGGTCAGTGTCAGCTTGTCAAATACCACGTCCAGATGGCGCACGCTGGCATGAACATCGACAGGTTCAACCGGGTAGCCACCGGCAAAGTGGATGCAGTTGAAATACTGGGTCAACTTCAACAGATTGGCGCACATTTCCCGTGTACCGGACACCTTTGTGCCAATTTCCATGTCCCAATAATTGGGCGGCGACGACACATTCCCAAACAGGATGTGTTTTCCGCCAACAATCAGTTGCCGATCAGGATTGCGCGGCGTAATGGTGAATTCTGAGGGCGCCAAAGCCACCATTTCCATGATCCAGTCGCGCCCCATACGCACGATGTCACCGTCAATGATGCACCCGGCCTTGCGATAAATTTCAAGCGCCTCGGGGTTCAGAATGGCGATGCCGATCTCTTCGAGGATGGTCATGGCACCTTGGTGGATGGCCTCTATGCCTTCTTGGTCCAAAGGTTCCGTCGGGTGATCCGAATTGAGCGGCAGCCGCCAGGGCATTTGTTCGATCAGCGCGGCACCTCGGCGTTCTTTAGCGCCTGCTCGTCCGCCACCACGCCGTTTTCGCTCTGAACGATCTGCCATGCTTGTCTCCTGGGTTGTTACCTTTCAAAAAGCCCCAGCGCGCACCCAAGCTCCGCTCTGAAAACGACAGGTCTTGTCGTTTTTTCCTGCAATACAATGGTTTTGGTCTCGACCTGCGGCGTTATCTTTCGATCCATTCCGGCAAATGCCCGATGTCTGGCAGAACCACATCAGCATAAGGTATCAATTCATCCGCCAGCGCGATGCCGGTCAGAACTCCGACGGTCTGCATTCCTGCAGCACGCCCAGCCACCAGGTCGTGGGTGCTATCACCGACCATCACCACCCGTTCTGGTGCAATATTCGTCGCTGTCGCAAAGGCCAAAAGCTGTCCGGGCGCGGGTTTTGCACCGTATCCGCTATCGAAACCGGCGATAAAGTCGAAATGTTCCAACACGCCCGCGTTCGTCAGATGTATCCGCGCCGGGCCTTCAGCGTCATTTGTAGCAACGCCCAATTTCAGCCCCCGCGCCCGCAATGTCCCAAGAAACGGCACCAGCGCCACGGCCTCGGACTGCGGCACGTTTTCAGCCTCGCTGTTAAGCCGGTCAACAAGCGCATTAACCGAGAATTCTGGCAGGTATGGTACCAGCGCCTGAGCAACGTCCACAACCGGGTTCGCAATTACGATGCTGTCGTGTTGGAACGAATTAGTTTTCAAATCAAAGCCGATCTGCTGTCCGACATATTCGGCACGTTCCAGATCGTGATTGGTAATTCCCAACAGAAAACTTCGCGCCCAGACTTCCCAGGTTGCTCTGAAATCAAACAAGGTGCCGTCTTTGTCAAAAACTATTGCCTGAGGTGTCATTCTTGGGCGTCCTACTTATTTTTCCAAGGCGGTTTTGCCTGTATTAACTTTGCATCACAATTTAGGTCCAATTGACCTGCTGCCCACCGGGCAAAGCGGCACGCGCGTGCATTGGTCGATCATAAGCCATTGAATACACGTCGCAAAATGAAACCACCCAGGCGTCATCCATCATTAGGAAATCTAATACAGACCCAAGGAATTCCGGGTTTTTCGCCTGCTGCTTAATGTCGTTTTCAGACGCACCTGTTGCCCCCAGAAAAACCGGCAACAGATCTTCGTTTCCAACCAGCCAGGTCAAAGCCTGTAACCCAAGCGTTTCAGCCGCCTCAGATGAAAAGGGCATTTGTACAGTACCTCCGAACATGCGCCAGACTGAACAGTAAATGTTCATTCCAACAATAGGTGTATCAGCGCCAGCAACGCATTGTTATCCCAATCGAATGATGGATATTATTTCCGCAGCCCGCACCAAAATTTCAAAAAATTTATCTAGGCCAGATAAACATGCAAACAATTGATAAAATTTAACTAATTTGTCGATTTAAACCAAAACATGGTTACGAATTCGTAATTATTTTATTCAAAACCGGCAAAAGCGGCCATTCCTTTACGGCCTGTTAATCTCTCTCGCTGAGACTCAGGGAAACCAGATTTATTGTTTGAAAGGCAACTCCTTGCAGGGCACCATTCTGATCATAGATGCCGTGGCGACGAACCGTATCATGCTTAAGGTTCAATTGTCGTCAGCATATTATC
>JAHRVZ010000218.1 GCA_019090405.1 Paracoccaceae bacterium | reverse complement strand
TTGAACGACACCAAAGTGATCCCGGCCCGCCTAAGCGGCACCCGGCATCGCCTAAGTGCGCAAGGCCAGACCGAAGCCCGAATTGGTGTCACGTTGCTTGAACCGCGCGCCGCCGGGCTTTGGTCGGCACTGATTAAACCGCTGAAAAAGCTGAAAATCGGTGAGGACGTGGTGTTTGGCGATGATTTCAGCGCCACGCTGGTGGATGTGGTGGATGGGCAGGGGATACTGCAATTCAACCTTGCCGGCGATGATTTTGACGCCGCCCTTGCAGGCGCCGGATCAATGCCGTTACCGCCATACATCGCCGCCAAACGGGCGGCGGATGCGCGCGATATGACGGATTATCAAACCGTTTTCGCGCGCAATTTGGGGGCTGTCGCGGCCCCGACGGCGTCGCTTCATTTTGATGAGGTATTGCTGGCATCTCTGCGCGATATGGGCGTTACATTTACGCAGGTCACTTTGCATGTGGGGGCAGGGACGTTTCTACCGGTCAAGGTCGAGGACGTCACCACCCATAAAATGCACGCGGAATGGGGCAATGTCAGCGCTGCCGCCGCTGCCGAGATCGCAGCGACCAAAACCGCAGGAGGACGGGTCATCCCGGTTGGCACCACCGCTCTTAGGTTGATCGAAAGTGCAGCGCTTGGTGCTCAGATCGCGCCTTGGCAGGGCGAGACCGATATTTTTATCTATCCCGGCTATAAATTCCGTGTCGCGGATGCGCTGATGACCAATTTCCACCTGCCCAAATCCACCTTGATGATGCTGGTGTCGGCCCTGATGGGTCAGGAACGCGTCAAATCCATCTATGACCATGCGATCCGGAACCGGTATCGGTTCTTTTCTTATGGGGACGCGTCGTTGCTGCTGCCTTGATTCAGGTATCGCTGGCAAATGACTTGTACCACCTTCATTTAGCCTAATTACGACAATGCGAATGTCGCAGACAAATAGGACGCGCGCCGCATCTTCTATGACATGGGGGAAATAACGGGCACTGATGGAGTCGCGTGATGCTACAGGTTTTGTCCAGCGCATGGGCGCTGCTTTTGGGAATGGGGTTGCTGATGGTCGGCAACGGGCTGCAGGGCACCCTGTTGGGGGTGCGCGGCCAGATCGAAGGGTTTTCCACCTTCGAAATGTCCTACATCATGTCCGCCTATTTCATCGGTTTTCTGGGTGGTTCGCGCCTGACGCCAGACCTGATCCGCCGGGTCGGTCATGTGCGGGTGTTTGCAGCACTGGCGTCGTTTATTTCGGCAGTGATGATCCTGTATCCGGTGTTCACCTTTCCCATAGCCTGGTGGCTAGGCCGACTGATCATCGGGTTTTGTTTTTCCGGCGTTTATGTGACCGCCGAAAGCTGGCTGAACAACGCGGCAGATAATGACAACCGTGGTAAAGCCCTGTCGCTTTACATGATTGTGCAGATGGTTGGCATTGTCAGCGCTCAGGGCGTTTTGCTGATCGGAGACCCTTCGGGATATGAAACCTTTGTTATCGCTTCGGTGCTGATTTCTGTCTCATTCGCGCCAATTTTGCTGTCGATCAGCCCAACACCCGCATTTGAAACCGCCAAACGCATGAGCCTGCGCCAGATACTTGTGATCTCGCCGCTGGGCTGCGTTGGCATGTTCCTTTTGGGCGGCGTGTTTTCGGCCCAATTCGGTATGACTGCGGTTTACGGGGCCGAAGTGGGCCTAAGTCTGCCGCAGATATCGGCGTTTGTGGCATTGTTCTATTTGGGTGCTTTGTTGTGCCAATATCCGCTGGGATGGCTGTCTGACAGAATGGACCGACGTCGGCTGATCCTGTTTGTGGCGCTGGGCGGGGGCATCGGTTCTGTGTTCGGGATGGCGTTCGGAGATGACTATTCCGTGCTGCTGGTTTCGGCATTTGTGATAGGTGGCCTGTCCAATCCTCTGTATTCGTTGCTCATTGCACACACTAATGACTTTCTTGAATACGACGACATGGCGGCCGCCTCTGGCGGGTTGGTGTTCATCAGCGGTCTGGGCGCGATTGCCGGACCGATGATCACGGGTTGGTTGATGGGGACCGATAGTTTCGGTCCGTCAGGATTGTTCCTGTTTATGGGTATGCTATTGTTTTCATTGGCAGCTTATGCCGCCTATCGTGCGACACAACGGGCAACCGTGCCAATTGATGACACCGGACCAATGGCGCCAATGTACCCTTCGGCAACCCCGGTTGCCGTTGAGTTCGCCCAGGAAATCGCCATCGAGGCCGGAATGGAAGACCCGGAAATCCCTGATAATCCGGTTTAATGCCGAAAATGTTGCAAATGTCGCAATTTGTTACTGTTATTTGATGCAAAATGGGTCTCTATAATGGAATACGCCCGGGGACTTATTGGTAACGGAGTACGACCGATGGTTGGTCCAGATGATGTTTTAAGGTTTTGGTTGGACGAAGTGGGTCCATCCGGTTGGTACAAGCAAGACCCGGAATTTGATGCCGAGATTACCAAACGTTTTTTGGGGGCGTGGAAAGACGCCAGCAAAGGGAAGTTTGGGCTTTGGTTGACATATCCAAGCGGCGCGCTGGCCTATGTCATTCTAACCGACCAATTGTCACGCAACATGTTTCGCGGCAATGGTCAGGCCTTTGCCACGGATCGCGCTGCACTGGCGGCCGCGAAATCCGCCATCGACAAAGGCTGGGACATGCGCATTGACGAACCGGCGCGGCAGTTCTTTTATCTGCCATTGATGCATTCCGAAAGCCTCTGTGATCAGGAACGCTGTGTGCGCCTGATGTGCCAGCGGATGCCCGAAACCGGATCCAGTAACCTGCTGCACGCCCGGGCGCATCGCGAAATTATTCGCCAATTTGGTCGCTTTCCCTATCGCAACGATGCGCTTGAACGGGTCTCGACAACGCCCGAAACCGACTATGTGACATCGGGCGGTTATGGTCAGACTTATCGCGCGTTCGAAGCGGCGGCAGCCTGACCTACTCACCTTACATTGGGAAAGAAAACGGCTCTGTGACTTGACCAGAGCCGTTGTAGATTCCATTCTGACCCTCTGGATGAACCCGCGTCAGTTAAGTCGCGGGACAAGAGTATTGATGTGTTTTGATATATAGTTTAATGCTAAACTAATTTCTAACAGCACATATCTGAGGGAAAATTATGGCTGCTAAAACTTTTGATCTGATCGTTATTGGCGCTGGGCCGGGGGGCTATGTTGCGGCCATTCGTGCGGCGCAGCTGGGACTGAAAGTGGCCATTGTCGAGCGCGAGCATATGGGTGGTATTTGCCTGAACTGGGGCTGTATCCCGACCAAGGCGTTGCTGCGCAGTTCCGAAGTGTTCCATCTGATGCAGCGGGCGCGCGAATTTGGCCTGAAGGCCGACAATATAGACTATGATCTGCAAGCCGTCATCAAACGTTCGCGTGGGGTGGCCAGCCAGTTGTCGGCAGGTGTTTCGCATCTGATGAAAAAGAACAAAATCACCACTGTGATGGGGACGGCCACGTTGACTGCCAAGGGCAAAGTCACTGTTAAAACCGACAAAGGCAGCGAAGATCTGACGGCCAGGAACATCATCATCGCCACAGGCGCACGGGCGCGTGAATTGCCCGGTCTTGAGGCCGATGGTGATTTGGTCTGGACCTACAAACATGCGTTGAACCCGCCGCATATGCCGAAGAAGCTGTTGGTGATTGGCTCGGGTGCCATTGGCATTGAATTTGCCAGTTTCTACAACACTTTGGGGGCCGACACGACGGTGGTTGAAGTCATGGATCGGGTCCTTCCGGTCGAGGACGCCGAGATAAGTGCCTTTGCCAGAAAGCAGTTTGTCAAACAGGGCATGACCATCAAAGAAAAGGCAATGGTCAAACAGCTTGATCGCGGCAAGGGCAAAGTTACGGCACATATTGAGACCGGTGGCAAAACGGAAAAGATTGAATTTGACACTGTTATCAGTGCTGTAGGAATTGTTGGTAATGTGGAAAACCTTGGACTTGAGGGGCTGGGTGTAAAAATTGATCGCACTCATGTGATCACCGATGAATTCTGCCGGACCGGAGTGGATGGGCTTTATGCGATTGGCGACATTGCCGGGGCGCCGTGGCTTGCGCATAAAGCCAGCCACGAAGGCGTGATGGTGGCCGAACTGATCGCCGGTGGTCATCCACATTCGGTTAAACCTGAATCCATTGCTGGCTGTACTTACTGCCATCCGCAGGTCGCGTCGGTGGGCTATAGCGAGGCAAAGGCCAAAGAGTTGGGCTATGACATCCGCGTCGGGCGTTTCCCGTTCATGGGCAACGGCAAAGCAATCGCATTGGGCGAGGCCGAAGGCATGGTCAAAACTATCTTTGACGCCAAAACCGGCGAACTTTTGGGCGCGCATATGGTTGGGGCCGAAGTGACAGAACTTATTCAGGGCTATGTCGTGGGACGCCAACTGGAAACCACCGAAGAAGACCTGATGAACACGGTGTTCCCGCATCCAACGTTATCCGAGATGATGCATGAAAGCGTTTTAGACGCCTATGATCGGGTCATTCATATGTAATGCTGAATATTGTGGCTTTCGATTAAACGCGCCATGCTCTTGTGAAGTCTTGCCTGGAAATTTGTTCCCTTTATGTTCACGTTTTGGGGTTGGAGTCTTAGTACAGCCGTTCTATGAATGAATGGTTAACCGAGGGTGTCATGGCTGAACTTAAAAATATCGAAGTACGCGGCGCGCGTGAACACAATCTTAAGAATATTGATGTAGATATTCCGCGTAACCAATTGGTGGTGATTACCGGGTTGTCGGGGTCCGGGA
>JAHRVZ010000217.1 GCA_019090405.1 Paracoccaceae bacterium | reverse complement strand
GGCTGGACAACGACCCAAGCGGGGCTCGTTACGGCTGCTTCCTTCCGGCTCTGACCGGGTTGGCGAGGCGCTCGCCCGCGCCAACCTCTCAGTGGTGGATATAGGCGCGTCCGGCAAGATTCGCAACCGGTCTGTGCCAAAGTGCTACAGGGCAATCTGCAGCGTCAGAAAACCATCAGAATTGATACCTGTTTCAACCACATCCCGGTCGTTAAGTTCGGACATGTGTTTCAAAGCGCCGGGGCCGGTGATCGCGGTGACAAATGTTCCGGGCATAGCTGCGAATTTCCACGGGTCAGGGGCAATGGACAACGGATCATCTTGCTTGGGCCTGCTTACATAATCACGCAACGCATCGCGGATGCTGAGTCGTGGAAGTTGCAGCGAATGCGCCTGTTTCAGCGCGGCCACATTGCCACCTCCGGCTGCCCGGTAATTGTTCAGGGCAACAACGAACGTCTGGTCCTCGCGCAGGTTTTTTCCCTGAAATTTCGGCGACACGATCCTTTGTGCCTTTGATTTTCGTAAACTTCCGTCTGGCCAGAAGCGGGAAGGGGCTGACAGATCAATGCAATATTGCAGCCCGTGCAGGACATCAAAGAAATACCCAGCCATGTTTGGGTCAACTAAAAGTTGCCCCTTTGATCCCGGAGTGATTTGCTGAAACAGGCTTGTCGAGGCTTCCAGCCAGTCCAGAATTTCCCCGCCGGTCATAGTCACCGCATGCAGCATGTTTGGATATACATACAAATCCGCCAGATGGCGCAATGATAAAGGTCCAGCAGGAACATCCGTATAATAATTTGGCCCGGTGCGGCCTCCGAATTTGCTTGGTGCGGCGGCGGATAATATCGGCATTTCAGCAAACTCGGTCTGTGCAAGCAAGGGCCGCAGCGCCGCTGCCTGGGCCGTTGCTACAAGCGCCAGCGCCTGATCCGGTGCAAAAAACGAAAAATAGCTGTGCCTTGGCCGATCGTTATGGCCAACATGTTTACGCATGTGCATCTGTGTGGCGCGGTGATGGGGTGCCAGCATGGCAGCGAGTTTTGTGTCTTCACAGATCAGCGGTGCCGTTTTGCCACCAGCCTGATGACGCGCGATAGGATGAAGCGCGCTATGATGGTTGGCAATGCGCCATCCGTGATCTGCTGAATGACACAATTGCATATCAATGACCCCCAAATGGGTTCCGGCAGCCCCGGCCATGATTGCAGGTTTTCCGTGCACGGTCGCGGTTTCGCTATTCACATGGTCAAGCCCGGCATGTTCCGGTCCCGGTAGATGCATGTGCGTGTGACCGGCAATCAAGACATCAATTCCGTCTATTTCGGCCAAAGGAATAGCCGCATTTTCAAGGTCCTGACCCGCCTCTGTCGGTCCCAGCCCGGTATGGGCCAGCGCGACGATCAGATCACAACCTTTGCGGCGAAGCAGTTTCACGTGGTGGCGTGCGCTGACCAGAATATCTTGGATCTCGACCCGGTCCTTTAGAAAATAGGCATCCCACTGGATGGTTTGGGGCGGTAAAAAGGATACCACGCCAATGCGGATTGGTAATTTGGCCTCGCCGACCTGAACTGTCCGGTCAAGTATTGCAAAGGGTTGCGTTAGATCCGCCTCTCCCAACCTGCGCAGGTTAGAGCAAATCGCCGGACATGGAGCCTGAGTTAGAATCCCGTCCAGCGCCTTTAGGCCAAAATTAAAATCATGGTTGCCCAATCCAAATGCGTCATAGCGCAAATGTCCAAAGGCCTGCATCAGGGGGTTCGGCAAGTCCGGTTCAATTGATGCGACTTCGCCCATAGGGGTGCCTTGCAACCCGTCGCCATTGTCCATCAGCAAAGTCGTGATGTTGGCCTTTTCTGCGTCCAGGCGCGCAGCGTGAATCAGCGAAGCCGTTCTGGTCAGACCCACCGCTGGATCGGCGCGATCGGCATAATAATCGTGGCTCGTCAAATGCATATGCAGATCCGTAGTCGTCAGGATTCGCAAGTTTGTTCGCAAATTGTCCGGTGTCTTATCCGGAGTTGTGTCAGAGTCTTCTGCATTATTCGGACAGCATTTAGATAATTCGTCGGTTTTGTACATATTCCCTAATGCCTAATAACGCAGGTCTGAATGTTTCGTTAACATAAGGTAAACCACCCCGGCAGACAGGCCAGAAAACGGGTATTTTGTGTCAGGTCTGACTCTGTTCTGCGCCAAAAGTGGTCAGTTGCGATTGAAATGTCGCAAGCGGCATGCGATGGCAAAGGATCGGGCGGCTAGAAAACCAACAAAGGACATTCGGGGTAACTCAATTGAAAAATGCGGAACAGGTGACGTTTGGTGGCTCGGGGTTGGATCGGGCGGCGCAAATACGGGATGATGCGACGGCATTGCAGGCGGCCCTAAGCGATCCAAACGCGCGATGTGTGGTGTTCTGGCGTGGCAAACCGCTGGTTATTGGCGACACTTTGGCATTGATCGCAATGGATCATCCGGTTTTGCAAGCCGGGTTTGGCGGCATCATAAATGAGCCGGTGTTTCTGGGGCTGGACGACACTGCACCGCGATTTTCCCGTGATATTTCTGACTGGTCACCAGATGATCTGGACACATCGGCGCTTGGTCTTTTTCTGGATCCAAGCGAACAGATACATCGCGATTTTCCGCAAGGCCATGTATTTGCCGAGCTTCGCCGCATGATGAACCGGTTGAATCGGCGTGATGCTGAACTGGCAGTAACTGCCAAGGCGGTTTTGGGCTGGCATCACAGCCACGGGTTCTGCGCCAAATGCGGACAGCCAAGTGATGTATCTCATGCCGGTTGGCAGCGCACCTGCCCGACTTGTGGAACGCTTCATTTTCCACGCACCGATCCGGTTGTTATCATGCTGATCACGCATGGTCATTCCGTTCTGATGGGGCGCTCTCCGGGGTGGCCTGTCGGAATGTACTCCCTGCTGGCCGGGTTCATAGAGCCGGGCGAAACACTAGAGGCCGCCGTGCGACGCGAGGTCATGGAAGAAGCTGGCGTGCCTGTTGGCGAGGTGCAGTATCTGTCCAGCCAACCCTGGCCGTTTCCGTCATCACTGATGATTGGCTGTGCTGGCGAAGCACTGGCGCGTGACATCACCATTGATCCGGTCGAAATAGAACACGCCTGTTGGGTTAGCCGCGATGAAATGATGACAGTGTTTGCCGGCGAACACCCGGTGATAAAGCCCGCCAGAAGAGGTGCAATCGCACATTTTCTGCTTGAGAACTGGCTTGCGGATACGCTTGATTAACGTGAAGCTTGGAACACTAACAGATAGAACAGGCCTATAATGCAGTTTTCCAGCAAGGAAGATATCGAAGCACCGATTGAACAGGTGTTTGCAATGTTGTCGGAATTTGAATCTTTTGAACGATCCGCGATCCGACGCGGTATCGAAGTGATCCGTACTGACAGTTTCGCGGCACCAATCGCTGGCTACGCCTGGAATGCGCGTTTTAAGTTGCGTGGAAAGATGCGGGATATGGATATTAGGTTGGTGAACTACGACCAACCATCAGCAATGCGATTTGAATCGGAATCAAAGGGTATCGAGGGTTCAATGATGTTAGATATGGTGGCCCTGTCACCACGCCGGACGCGTATGTCAGTGTCGATGGAACTGAACCCAAAGTCGCTGTCGGCAAAGTTGTTGGTACAGTCACTAAAGCTGGCAAAGAACAATCTGACGAATCGCTTTAAACTGAGCGTTGCTGACTATGCTCAAAATATGGAAGAGCGACACAGCCGTAGGGTTTGATGCTGCAATTGGTCCAAAAATTGAACACGAACTGCGTTAGTTCCGCCCCGGATCGGCTGGATAAACTCCCAGAATCTCGATGTTTGTTGTAAAGTAACTCAATTCATCCAATGCCAGCGCGACGTTCTTATCATCTGGGTGACCGTCAATATCCGCGTAAAACCGCGTCGCGGTGAACGATCCGTCCACCATATAGCTTTCCAGTTTGGTCATATTCACACTATTCGTGGCAAACCCGCCCATTGCTTTGTAAAGAGCAGCCGGGATGTTGCGGACCTGAAAGACAAAACTGGTGATCATTCCGTGATCGCCGCGTCGGCTAAAATCAGCCCTGTCGGACATGACTAGAAACCGGGTGGTGTTGTTACTGTTGTCCTCAATATGGCGTGCCAGAACATCCAGCCCATAGATTTCACCCGCCAACTCGCTTGCCAGCGCCGCTGTCGATGGATCCGCCGCACTGGCCACCTGACGGGCCGAGCCGGCTGTATCAGCACCGGTGATGCGGTGGATTTTGTGTTTGCTCAGAAAGGATTTGCATTGTCCAAGCAACACTGTGTGGCTCATCGCGTTGTCAATTTCATCCAAAGGGGTGCCCGGTACAGCCAGCAGATTGATATGCACCCGCACAAACGCCTCATCAACAATTTGCAATCCCGATTGCGGCAAAAGCGAATGAATGTCCGCCACCCGGCCATAGGTCGAATTGTCCACCGGAAGCATCGCCAGATCGGCGTCGCCATTGCGGACTGCATCAATTGCATCCTCAAATGTACGGCAGGGCAGCGCCTCCATATCGGGGCGGGCGTTGCGGCAGGCCTCGTGGCTATAGGCGCCGGGCTCTCCCTGAAAGGCAATTTTGTTGGTCATTAGCTAAGTCCGTACAAGAAATCACAAGTTGGGCGTTTGGTCGCGGGGTCTTTATCTTGCCTAAAAGGGGGGGAAGCAATAGACACGCGTCCAAACAGTTGTAATGGACACGCGATCAATGCTTGACACGATGACCCT
>JAHRVZ010000216.1 GCA_019090405.1 Paracoccaceae bacterium | reverse complement strand
GCGGTGAGGATCCGTTGAGCAAACGAGTGATTTTCTCAGATGGGTTGGACGTGGATAAGGTCATAGAGTTGCAATCGCAGTTTTCAGGTCAGGTAAATACTTCGTTTGGCTGGGGCACACTACTGACCAATGATTTCCGTGGGTTGGTGCCAAATGACGGGCTGGCTCCGTTTTCGATGGTTTGCAAAGCGGTCTCTGCGAATGGGCGCCCTACGGTCAAGCTTTCGGATAATCCGGAAAAGGCTATGGGCCCGCCGGAAGAGATAGAACGCTATAAACGGGTATTTGGTGTTGGCGAACAAGAGCGGATAAAGGTCGTCGTTTAATGCAACGCTGCGAACGTTTTCTTTGAAAGAAAACGGACCGGAAAAATTGAATTTTTCCGCCACGCCTGCCACCTTTGTCGTGCACAGCGAAACTATGAATGCGTTCAGGATAATGGCATTTCAGCCCAAATAGCTGATTAGCCGTGAAATGCGGCGACTGTTTTGAGCTGGGAAAAGCCAAAGAGAGCCTCAAAACCCTTTTCACGCCCGTGACCGGATTTTCCGACACCACCAAAAGGCAGCTCGACTCCGCCGCCTGCACCGTAATTATTGATGAACACCTGTCCCGATTTCAGCGCCTTTGCCAAACGCATCTGGCGCGCACCATCGACGGTCCAGACACTTGCAACAAGGCCATAATCGGTGCTGTTGGCGATTTTCAACGCTTCGGCTTCGGTATCAAACGGAATGATGACCTGCACTGGGCCAAAAATTTCATTTTGCGCCAACGGATGATCTGGAGCCACGTCCTTGAACAAGGTTGGGCGTACATAGGCGCCTTCAATTGGGGCGTGATCGACGATAACCCCTTGGGCAGCGATGGTCAGATCGGCACCTTTGTTCAAAAACCCGGTCACGATCTCTTTCTGGCGCATGGATATTACTGGACCCACGTTCAGGTCTTCGGCTGCTGGGCCAACACTGAGTTGCCTATATTTGTCAGACATGCGGTCACAGACTTCATCGTAAACGCCACGTTGCACCAATATGCGCGATGATGCCGAACAGGTCTGCCCGGCGTTCTGAATCCCGGCATTGACCAAAAACGGTAGCGCCTCATCCAGATCTGCGTCGTCAAATACCAATTGCGGGGATTTTCCACCAAGTTCCAAAGTCACAGGCACAACGTTGGTCGCAGCGGCGGCTTGCACCAAGGCTCCGGTCGGGACTGATCCGGTAAAGCTTAGATGCTGGATGCCGGGGTGGGACGACAAGGCGGCACCTGCCTCGGCACCAAGTCCGGGCACGACGTTCAATGCACCATCTGGCAGACCGGCCTCGGTCGCGATTTTGGCGAATGCGAGGGCGGTTAAACAGGCCTCTTCGGCGGGTTTTAAAACTGTGGCGTTGCCCATAGCCAGAGCCGCACCGACCGAACGGCCAATGATCTGCATCGGATAATTCCACGGCACGATATGGCCGGTTACGCCATGCGGTTCGCGCATTGTATAGACGGTATAACCATCAAGATACGGGATGGTTTCGCCATGAACCTTGTCTGCAGCGCCCCCGTAAAATTCCATATACCGCGCCAAAGCCACAGCATCCGCGCGCGCCTGTGTCAGAGGCTTGCCCACATCCATCGCTTCAAGTGTTGCCAGTTCATCGACACGTTCCAGAACCAACTGACCAATGCGCGTCAGGATGCGTCCCCGATCCACAGCGGACATGCGGCCCCAGTCGCCTTCCAGTGCAGAGTGGGCCGCGCTGACGGCTGCGTTGATGTCATCTGCGTTGCCTCGGGCGATGGTGCAAATCGTGCTGCCATCAGATGGGTTGAGCAATGGCAGAACCTCGCCCGATAGGGCTGGCTGCCATGTGCCGTCGATTAGGCATTGCGACGGATCAAACCAAATGGGATTTGTCATAGCACGGATTCCTTTGAAATTTGGGTCAGATCAGGCAGGCGAGGAGCGGCTGCGATCAGGGACTTGGTATAGGGATGTTGCGGATTGGAGAATACGTCTTCGGTGACACCTTGTTCGACGATTTTGCCGGCCTGCATCACCAAAACCCTGTCGGTGACGGTGCGAACGACGCTTAGGTCGTGGCTGATGAACAAATAGGTCAGATCATAAGCCGTGCAAAGTTCTGCCAGCAGGTCCAGGATTTGGGCGCGGACGGATACGTCCAGGGCGCTAACGGCTTCGTCAAACAGGATCAGTTCGGGGCGGATGATCAGGGCGCGGGCAATCGCGATGCGCTGACGTTGGCCACCGGAAAATTCATGGATGTATTTCAGTGCGTCATCGGGGTGTAGGCCAACGGCGGTCAGAGCTTTGGCAATGGCGTCTTTGCGCGCGGTGCCTTTGGGGGGCGTTTCAAGCAGAAAGAATGGTTCGGTAATAAGTCGATCAACGCGGTGGCGAGGGTTGAACGATCCAAACGGGTCCTGAAACACCACTTGCATTTTGCGCCGTACTTCAAGATTTGGGCTGTGGCCTGAAAAGACCGGTGCCCCGTCCAGATGGATTTGACCGTCCTGCAGCGGCTCTAGCCCCAGAATGGCGCGCGTGAGGGTGGATTTTCCACAGCCGCTTTCGCCAACAAGGCCCAGTCGTTCGCCGCGATGCAGGGTGAAACTGACGTCGTTAACTGCCCGGTAATGTCCGGGCTTGGCAAAAAGGCTGGTGCGCGGCAATTGATAGTCGCGGATTGCGTTTTGTACCGTTAGCAAAGGGGAAGGTGGCGGGGGCGTTGGCAGGTCAACAAGATGCCCCGAGGCGGCGAACAACATTTTGGTATAAGGATGCTGCATATGGGCAAGCAGATGTTTGGTCGCCCCGGTTTCAACAATCTCGCCTTGGCGCATGACAACAATGCGATCAGCCATGTCCGAGACCACGGCAAGGTCATGGGTAATCATTAGAAGCCCCATGTTTTCCTCTTTGACCAGCCCTTTGAGCAGATCAAGTATTTGTGCCTGAGTCGTGACGTCCAGCGCCGTGGTTGGTTCGTCCGCGATCAGCAGTTTTGGGCGCAGGGCGATGGCCATGGCAATGACGACCCGCTGGCGCTGGCCGCCCGAAAGTTCATGGGGGAAACGGGTGAGGGGGAATTTATCTTCGGGCAGGCCGACACGCGTAAGGATTTCGCGGGCCCGCTCTTTCGCCCTGACGGGCGGCATCGCTTTGTGGATCAGGATAGTTTCGGCGACCTGATCCCCAATGGTCTTGACCGGATTAAGCGCAGTCATAGGCTCCTGAAATACCATGCCAATGGCACTGCCGCGTAAGGCGCACATATCAGTCTCGGACGTGGTTAAAAGGTCCGTGCCGTCCAGTTTGATCGACCCGCTGGTCACGCTTAGGTCAGGCAGCAATTGCATCACTGCCAACGCCGTCATTGATTTACCTGACCCGCTTTCGCCTGTGACTGCAACGATTTCACCTTGATCCACAGTCAAAGACACATCGCGCAGGATGTCGGATTTGTGGATGGACAGGTTCAGGTCTGTGATGGTTAGCAGGCTCATGATCTGGCGATCCGCAATCGGGGGTCAAGATAATCACGCAACCCATCGCCCAACAGGTTCAGCCCCAAAACCGTCAGAATAATTGCAACGCCAGGGATCAGCGCCAGATGCGGGGCAAAGCTGACCATTGTTTGCGCATCTGCCAGCATCCGCCCCCAACTGGGGGTCGGGGGCTGCGCGCCAAGGCCGACATAGCTAAGGCCTGCCTCGGCCAGAATACCAAGGCTGAATTGGATGGTTCCCTGCACGATCAGCAGGTTCATGACGTTGGGCAATATGTGTTCAAATGAAATGCGCGCGCTGGATTTGCCTGCAACACGCGCTGACAGGATAAAGTCACGTTCCCATAGCGACAATGCAGCCCCTCGCGTTACACGGGCAAAAACCGGGATGTTGAAAATGCCGATGGCGACGATGGCGTTGATGGCACCGGCACCGAAAACAGCGGTAATCAGGATGGCGATAACGATGGCTGGAAAGGCGAATACCAGATCATTGCCACGCATGATAAATTCGTCCAGCCAACTGCCTTTGCGCGCCGCCGCCGTTAAACCCAGAGGCACACCAAGCCCAATGCCAATGCTGACCGCAACCAGAGCTACGGCAATCGAGGTGCGCGCGCCCACCATGATCATACTGAATATGTCACGCCCAAAATGATCTGTCCCAAACCAGTGTTGCCAGTTGGGGCTTTGCAGCTTGTTAGGGATATCCATTTCCGTATGTGCATATGGCGTCCAGATGAACGACAACAACGCTGCAAAGATAACCAGCAATGACAGCACCGTGCCGATGATCAGATTACGGTTCATGTGCGTGACCTTAATCTGGGGTCCACGGCTGCATAGGTCAGATCAACGATGAAATTCACCACGATCACGGCAAAGACCAGCAACATCACGACGCTTTCCACGACAATCAGATCGCGCGACGAGATCGCCTGAAACACCAGTCGGCCCAGCCCTGGCAAATAAAACACCTGCTCAATGATGATGGAGCCTGCCAATAAAAACGAGAACTGCAATCCGATGATAGTCAGCACCGGGATCATCGCATTGCGCACCCCGTGCCGCCACAAAGCCTGCCTGCGCGACAGCCCCTTGGCACGGGCGGTTCGCATGAAATCTTCGCCCAGAATGTCAAGAAGCGACGATCGCATGACCCTTGCCAGAATGGCCGCCTGTGGCAGAGCCAGTGAAATTGCCGGCAACGTCAGGGAATGCAAACCAACCAATAGCCCTTTGTCCCAGCCCGCAAATCCACCCGCGCTGAACCAGCGCAGATTGATGGAAAATACCAGCACCATCATCATGGCAAACCAGAAATTGGGCACCGCGATTCCCAACTGTGTCACCCCCATAACGGCCATATCCCCGGCTTTGCCACGTCGGGCGGCGGCATAGATTCCGGCCGGGAAAGCGATAAGTGTGGACAGGGCCAGCGCATATATAGCCAGCGGCAAAGACACCCACATTCGGTCTGCAATCATCGTCGCGACCGAGGTGCGGTAGGTGTAAGATGTGCCAAAATCGCCGCTTAGCATATTGCTGACCCATGTCAGATAGCGCTGTGTTTTTGGCACATCCAGTCCAAGTTCGGTACGCAAGGCTGCGACAGTGTCGGGCTGCGCATTGATCCCCAGCATGAAACTTGCAGGATCGCCGGGCGCGACCTCGATTACCAAAAAAATCACCAGCGAGGCGACGGCCAGGCTTAGGATGAGAGACATCAGGCGTTTGATAAAATAGCGAAGCATTTGGATGATGTTAGCGTGGTTTTAGGTAATGGGGAAATGGGAATTTCAAGATGAACAGGGATGTTGTCGCATTATTTGTGTCCTTCTTGTGGTGTGGCTTAACTTCGTAAAAAAGGCCCCTAGTAAGGGGCCTTTAGCTGTTGTTTGGATTAGCGGATCAGTTTGCCCAGCTTACCCCGGTTAGATCGTTGGCCTGTGTCGGCGCGTTGGCCCACAATCCTTGAACACCTGTCTTGGCGACGCTCAAAGCGGCCAATTGGAACAAATAACCGTTGACGTAATCTTCGGAAATGATGGTTTGCGCTTGGGCCAGCAGATCTTGCCGTTTGGCAGGGTCTGTGGTGGCGTTTAGCGTTGTCATCAAGTCCTGAAGGGCCGCGTTGTCATACTGGAAATAATATTCTGGACGGGCATAGATGCCGATGTCCATAGGTTCCGTATGGGACACGATTGTCAGGCCAAAATCCTTGCCACGGAACACGGTTTCCAACCATTGCGCCCATTCAACATTGATGATCTCGGCCTTAATACCAACGTCGGCCAATTGGGCAGCGATGATTTCACCACCGCGACGTGCGTAGGATGGCGGCGGCAGGTACAATGTGGTTTCAAAGCCATCCGCAAGCCCCGCTTCGGCCAGCAATTTACGCGACATTTCGGGGTCATAGGTCGAATTGCCAGTCAGATCGACATAGGCCGGATGGTGCGGTGCAAAATGGGTGCCGATGGGTGTGCCATAGCCAAACATGGCTCCGTCGATAATCGCCTGACGGTCAATGGCATGGGCCACGGCCTCGCGGACTTTGACGTTGTCAAAAGGAGGCACTTTGTTGTTGGTCGACAGGATGGTTTCGCCTTCGGTTGAACCGATCAGCACCTGAAACCTTGGATCGGCCTCAAACTGCGGCAGATTTTCCGGGGCCGGGAAGCCTGAGAATACGTCGACATCTTCGGCCATCACAGCTGCAAACGCAGCAGTTGGGTCCGAGATGAATTTAAAGGTCGCATTCTCAAGAATCGCGGGCGTGCCCCAATAGTCAGGGTTACGCTCGATATCGATTTTGTCGCCTTGTACCCAGTTGGTGAATTTAAACGCTCCCGTGCCCACTGGGTTGGTTTTGATGTTTTCGATGCTTTCAGGTGCCACGATAACGGCATCACCCCAGGCAAGGTTGAACGGCAGATTTCCGTTTGGTTCGGACAGGGTCAGTTGCACGGTCAACGGGTCGATAACGGTAACATCGGATATCCCGGCAAACAGGGCTTTTTGGGCATTTACGCTATCTTCGGCGCGGGCGCGATCAAGTGAGAATTTAACATCTTCGGCGTCCATTGTTGTGCCGTCATGGAATGTGACTCCATCCTGAAGCATGAACGTATAGACCAGCCCGTCGTCCGATATCTCCCAGCTTTTGGCCAGCCCGGGGACGATTGATCCATCGCCCATGAACCGTGTCAGACCTTCGAATATGTTGGAATAAACCACGGAATCAATGGCACCTGCAGCGGCGCTGGTTGGATCCAGATGTGGAGGCTCTAGTTGCATCCCAAGTGTCAGGCTTGTCTGTGCCTGCGCGCCGCCGATGCCTGCCGCCAATGCGATGGCGCTGGCAAAGGCCAATTTTGTAAGTTGTTTCATAGATATCTCCCTTGGTGGTTGGTCTTGGGCCAATTTGTGACCTGTTCTGTTACTAGTTTTGGCAGAGAATGCAAAAGACTCAAGTGAATTAAAGCG
>JAHRVZ010000215.1 GCA_019090405.1 Paracoccaceae bacterium | reverse complement strand
GGAACATGCGCTTGACGAAACCCCGTCAAAAGACTGGGAAGACCGGTCGTCCGAACGGCAGGGCGACGAGGTGCTGGAATCGCTTGGGCAGACCGAGCTGACTGAACTTCGCCGTATTGATGCCGCGTTGGACCGGATCGAGGCCGGAGAATATGGTCACTGTCAGAAATGCGGTAATCTGATCTCGGACGCTCGGTTGGATCTACTGCCGGACACCCCGTTCTGCAAAACCTGCGCTGTTTAACGGTAATCTACAGGGCAATCCCGCTTTGGGGGATTGCCCTGTAACTGACGCCGGGTTTTGGGGCAGGTTTCCCCACAATCCAATCAGGCGGCCAAGTGGTTTTGTTCGACCTCACACAGCTCTCTCAACCGTTCGACCCCCACGGGTTCAACCGCCTGCATTGGCACAACCGCATAGCGTTTGGACAGCCTGCCGACTTCGGCGATTTGTTTCTGTTCGGACAAGGCGCGTTTTTGCAATAACGGCTGGCTTGTTTCTGCCGCTGCAAGGCTTGAATTGATGATCCAGCCCCATGGTTCAATTCCGGCCCGGCGCAGATCATCCTGAAGCCGTGACGCTTCTAGAACCGGGGTGGTTTCCGGCAAAGTGGTGATCAGGATTTTTGTTTGTTGCGGATCTTGCAGGCGCATCATTGGCGTGACCATTCGTGCCTGTTGGGTCTGATCCGCATGGCGCAGGATATCTTTGTGATAAGATCCGGTTGCATCCAGTAACAGCAACGTATGCCCGGTTGGTGCCGTATCCATGATCACAAATTGTTTGCTGCTTGCGCGGATCACCTTTGAGAACGCCTGAAACACCGCGATTTCTTCGGTGCAGGGGGATCGCAAATCCTCTTCCAGCATGGCCCTGGCCTGCGCATCCAGATCACGGCCCTTGGTGGCCATTATCTGGGCGTGGTATTTTGCGGTTTCGACTTCGGGATCAATGCGACTGACGCTTAGCCCATTTTGCGTCCCGGCCAGCGTTTCGGTGATATGGGCCGCAGGATCGGTTGTGGTCAGCAATACATCATGGCCACGCGCCGCCAGTTCCGAAGCGACGGCTGCCGCCATTGTAGTTTTGCCAACGCCACCTTTGCCCATGAACATGATCAGCCCCTTGCCGGCAGTCTCAAGCTGGTTCACCAATGTGCCAAGTCTGGGATGACCCGACCGCTCGATAGGGGCGGCCTGTGGGATATCGACGGATTGGGCGTCACCCGCCGCAAATCGTTTCAGCGCGTCAATACCTACAAGGTTCTCTGAGCGCAGCGCGAAACTTGCGCGTGGAAGGGCCGCAATTTCGGGCGTCATGCCCGCCAAAGCGTCCAGATCACGCTGTAACAACGCCGCTGCCAACGGATCACCACTGGTTTCGGTTGGCATCATTCCGTTGATTGCAAGCTGTTGGTTCCGAATACCGATTGCCGCCAGTTCAATAGAGGTTCGCGCGACTTCTGCCAGCGCGGAATGGCGCGGTCGTGCCACCAATATCAGGCGCGTGGTCGCGGCATCCGACAACCGATCAACCGCCGCAGCATAGCGGTCGCGCTGTTTTTGCAGACCAACCAGAGGCCCAAGACAGGATGCGTCCCCCTTACCTTCTTCAAGAAAACCCGACCAGGCACCCGGCAGTTTCAACATCCGGATCGTATGGCCGGTCGGGGCCGTGTCAAAAATCACATGGTCATAGCGATCCACCAGATCATTATCGGTAAGCAACGCAGTAAATTCATCAAACGCGGCAATTTCGATGGTGCAGGCGCCCGACAATTGTTCTTCGATGCTTCGCAATGCGTCCTCGGGCAATATGCCCCGCATCGGGCCTACAATTCGTTCGCGATAGTCTGCGGCTGCCTCTTCGGGGTTGATTTCGATCGCATCCAGACCGGGAACTTTGGTGATTGCGGTGATTTTGTTACCGATTTCAGTTTCAAATACCTGCCCGACGTTAGAGGCGGGATCGGTGCTGACCAGCAGTATTTTCTGGCCCCCGTCGGCAAGGTTCAGCGCGGTAGCGCAGGCCAGTGACGTTTTGCCAACGCCACCTTTGCCAGTGAAAAATGCAAATTTGGGAAGAGTTTTGAACATGGGACTGGTCGCTTTCTTTGGGGGGGCAGGGGCTTAGCAGCAATCAGAGGCGGTCTTTTCAACGCTTGTATCACCACCGCAACAGCCGCTGGATGCTTTGGGTTCAGCAGAATCTGGCGTGCAGGCAATGCCCGCCAATGTTGCCAGCTCACTTCGCGTCAGGTAGCGCCCGGAAGATTGCAGTTGATCGCCTGACATGACCACGGGCAACCCATCGACGCCTGAGCTTTCCAATACCGCTTTGACGGCTTCGTTTGCGGCAAATGCAGCCGGGTCTTGCGAAAGGTTGATACGGGTCACTGTGACACCCTGACTTTTCAACCAATCCAGATCGGCGGCAAAGTTCACAAGTGTCTGATCAACTTCTGCGCCGCAAATTCCAGTAGAGCAGCACATTGCAGGATCATAAACGGTAATGGGTTTCATCGGGAAATTCCTTAGGTTTTGGTAGTGTTGGTGTGATTGGCGATAGCGTCTGATAGCTGGTGCAGGGCGGCTGTCAGTTTGGCGCGGGTACATGCAATGTTCAGTCGGGCAAATCCGTCGCCCTCAGGCCCAAAGGCCTGACCACGGGTCACGGCCCAACCGGCGTTTTTGCGCAGAAATGTTGTCAGATCATCCGGCGACAGGTCAAGCGCGCGAAAATCTAGCCAGACAAGAAAGGTGCCTTCGGGTTCGATCATCTCGACCTCTGGCAGTTTTTGCACGCAGGCGCGGAGCAGCGCCAGATTCTTTTCCAGATAGTCAATGACTGCGTCCAGCCATGGCCCGCCATCACGATAGGCGGCCTCCATCGCGACGCTGGCAAAGGCGTTGTTTTTGTTGACAGTCAGGCGGCTGTTCTCGGCTTGAAACGCCTCGCGTCGTGTTAGGTCAGATATGATCGTAAAGGACTGACAACAGGACGCAATGTTGAAACTTTTGGCGGGCGAGATGCAGGTGATGCAATTGGCAGCGGCCTGCGTTCCGACAGAGGCAAACGGCGTATAGCTATGCCCCGAAAAGGTGATG
>JAHRVZ010000214.1 GCA_019090405.1 Paracoccaceae bacterium | reverse complement strand
TGTTAGCATCACCGCCTCTGCCGGACGTAGATTATCAGATGTTTTGCGTGATGATCTGGGCCTGAAGGGCACCAAAGTCGGCTGTGATGCTGGCGATTGCGGAGCCTGTACTGTGCTGCTGAATGGTGCGCCGGTATGTTCCTGTTTGACCCCGGTTGCGCAGGCGATTGGAACAGAAATCACCACCGTCGAAGGGCTGTCAAATGAAACGCTTGGCGATTTGCAACAGGCGTTCTTGCGGCACGGTGCGGCACAATGTGGTATCTGCACACCGGGCATGTTGATCGCGGCAACTGCGTTGCTTGAGCAAAACCGCTCACCCAGCCGGGATGAGGTCGAAACCGCCCTTGGCGGGGTGCTTTGTCGCTGCACTGGCTATCACAAGATTGTTCAGGCAATCTTGGATGTTGACGGCGAAACTGCCGCACCGGATCCAGCGGCAGGCGAAGCAGTTGGCGCGCGGATCGAGCGATTGGATGGTCTGCCCAAAGTCAATGGGACAGAGGTATATGGCGCCGATTATATCCCTGATGATGCGTTGCTGGTGCGCGCTGTCCGTTCGCCATATTTTGCCGCAAAGTTCACTATCGGAGATGTTGAAAGCTGGCGGGCAGCATTGGCCGGGCAGGTTCAGGTTTTCACGGCCGCAGACATTCCGGGTGACAATCGTTTCAGCGTGATACCAGCATTTCTTGACCAACCTGCCCTTGCTGACGGCCATGTTCGCATGATGGGCGAGGCCGTTGCCCTGATCGCCGGAAACCCGTCAGTGATCGAAACCATTGATCTGGCAAGTTTTCCGATCACATGGCAGCCTGAAACTGAAATTTCTGATACTGTCACAGCTCAAAGCGACGCGTCCACGCAGCTTCACCCGGACCGCGAAGGCAATATCCTGATTGCGGGCAAGGTTAAGACCGGCACACCTGAAACTGCCATTCAAACAGCCGCTTACCGTGCAGAAATGTCGATGGAAACAGGTTATGTAGAACACGCATATATCGAACCCGAGGCAGGGGTGGCATGGATGGACGGTGATGTTCTGGTCATTCAGGCCTGCACGCAGGCTCCGGTGATGGACCGGGACGATACGGCCCGCGTGTTGGGGCTTTCGCACGACAAATTGCGGATTATTCCGTCCGCCACGGGTGGTGGATTTGGGTCAAAACTGGATCTGTCGGTGCAGCCTTTGATCGGATTGGTGACGCTGAAAACCGGCCGCCCTGCGCGTATGGTTTATACGCGCCGCGAAAGCATGGGGACGACCACGAAACGCCATCCTGCAAAGATGACGGCACAGGTTGGCGCGGATGCAAACGGGCGCGTTACGGGGATGGTTTTTGACGGCGATTTCAACACAGGCGCCTATTCCAGTTGGGGTCCAACGGTTGCTGTTCGCGTCCCTGTGCATGCCTCTGGCCCCTACAAAACGCCCAACTACGACGCCGCTGCGCGGGCGGTGCACACCAATGGTCCGGTGTCTGGCGCATTCCGTGGATTTGGCGTGCCACAGGCGGCGATCCTGCAGGAAACGCTGTATGATGAACTGGCGAATATGGCAGGGATAGATCGGCTGAAGTTCCGCCAGATCAATGCGTTAGAGGATGGAGATTTCACGGTTTGCGGTCAGCAATTGTTCAGTGTTGGCATTCGTGATTGCCTGGATAGTCTGCAAGATGCGTGGACTGCCGCGTTGCAATCTTCGAAAGATTTCAACGCCAAAAACACCAGACTGAAGCGCGGCGTGGGTATTGCGTCCTGTTGGTATGGTTGCGGAAACACCTCGATGTCCAACCCGTCGACCATACGTGTTGGGTTCACGGCAGGGGGTCATTTGCGTTTGCATCAGGGCGCTACTGATATTGGACAAGGCTCAAACACGGTTGTGCCGCAGATTTGCGCTGATGCGTTGGGCCTGCCGGTCAGTGACTTTGAACTGATCGGGCCAGATACATTCCTGACGCCGGATTGCGGAAAAACTTCGGCATCGCGCCAGACCTATATTACCGGGTCGGCAGCAATGTTGGCGGGCAAAGAACTGCGTCGCAAAATCCTGAGCCTTAGCAATATCGGGCCAGATGCAAACATCAGCCTGAAGGATGGCACGTTGCATATCAGCGATGGTCAGACCCGGCATGACATCGTGCTGGCGGATCTGGCGCTTGATGATCGCGGCTATGCACTGTCGGCGCAAGAAAGCTATGATCCGCCGACCGAACCGCTTGATGAAAACGGGCAAGGGCGGCCCTATGCGGTTTATGGCTATGGCGCGCAGATTGCCGAGGTCGAAGTGGATACCGCGCTGGGCACCGTCAAAGCCCGGCGTATTACGGCGGCGCATGATCTTGGTCGCACCATTAACCCGCTTTTGGCTGAAGGCCAGATAGAGGGTGGTATTGCTCAGGGACTGGGACTGGCGCTGATGGAGGAATTTATTCCCGGACGCACCGAAAACCTGCATGACTACCTGATCCCGACTGTAGGAGACATGCCCAAGGTTGATTCAATCCTGATTGAGGTCGCAGATGCCGAAGGACCATTTGGTGCCAAAGGGCTGGGCGAGCATGTGCTGATCCCAACCGCTCCGGCGATCCTGAATGCCATCCACCATGCGACGGGCGCACGCGTAACTCGATTGCCGGCACTCCCGTATCGGGTGTTGGCTGCTATCAAAAAGGGGGCGGCAACATGAAAGACGCCAGACCGGCCCGTGAAAAGATCGAGAAAATCCGCTGTGATGCCTGTCCGGTGATGTGTTATATTGCCGAGGGTCGCATTGGCGCCTGTGATCGCTATGCCAATCAGGATGGTCGCATTGTGCGATGTGATCCGCTGACGGTGCTGGATCGCCGGATTGCCACTGGTGGAGAAATCCGCCCGTTTCTCAAATCCGAATGGGACGGCAGGCTGATGGCAGACGACGATTTGTTTGTTACGGCAGTCGGGTCAGGCACCACCTATCCTGATTACAAACCAGCCCCCTTTATTGTCAGCCGCGAGGTCGAAGGTGTTGATTTTGTAACCGTCGTCACCGAAGCAATATTTTCCTATTGTGGTGTCAAAGTGAAAATAGACACTGACCGGCATTTGGGCCACGAAGGTGCAGCCGTCAGGGCGAACGGTGAAATCATTGGCCTGGTGATCACCAGCGAATATGGCTCGCAGATGTTGTCATTGGGTGGTGTTGATCATCTGACTGGCGGCACTAAACTTGAAGGCCGCACCACTTGTGATGCGTTGTTGCGGTTATGTAACCGCGAGGCCGTGGAACTTAGCATCGACAACGGCGCGACAGTGATTGCACAGGCAGGCTGTGCCCCCATCGTCGACGGCACCAAAGAAGAACGAATGCGCGTTGGCTGTGGGTCAGCCACCATCGGCATGTTTGCTTCGCAATGGCAGGGGTTGGTGGACGAAGTGGTCGTGGTTGATGATCACATCACTGGCGTGGTCAGCGAACATCAGGCGGGCAAAGTGCTGGGCTGGCCCGACACCGGCATCAAAATCATGGGGCGGCGGTCAACTCCGGGGCGCTATTTTCAGGTGGCTGATCCGGGGCTGGGCTGGGGTGGCACCAATGTTAGTGACCCGCTGACAATTTTGGGACCATGGAACGTCAAGAAGGGTGCAAAACCGGGGCTGACACTGTTGATGGTGTCCACAACGGGCGAGCAATGGGGGTACTTCGTGCTGGATGATGATCTTGTTCCGCAACCGGCTGATATACCAGATGCGCTGCGCCCGTCTGTCGATCTGATTGCGGAAAATTGCGAACCGGCGCTGTGTACAGTGATGTTTATGGGCGGGGCCGGGGGCTCTTTGCGATCAGGTGTGACACGTAATCCGGTGAAACTGACCCGTTCGGTGCAGGCCTTGAAAACCCGCGTAACCTGTGGCGGGGCCGAAACCTTCGTGTGGCCAGGCGGTGGGATCACCCTGATGGCGGATGTGCTGGACTTGCCGGACAATGCCTTTGGCTATGTGCCGACCCCGGCCATTGTCGCACCCCTTGAGTTTACCGTTAGCCGCGAGGAATACCGCGCGCTGGGCGGGCATGACACATCGGTGCGCGACGTTGATGATGTGTTGGAACATGGCGGCGAATATGGCGCAAATCTGCGTGCAGTATCGCCAATTCACGGCAAAAACTGATAAGCGCAGGCGTCTTTAGTGCCGGCTGGGCTGCGCCAGCTGGCACCTTATACCGATACAGCCGCCAGCATATCGTCACGCGAAACCGTGTCGTGATCGCCGCTAAGCACGATTTCACCACGTCTCAGCGCATAGAACTGATCGGCCAGCCCATAGGCAAAGTCGAAATACTGCTCGACCAGCAGGATCGCCATGCCGCCCTGATCGCGCAAATGTTCGATCACTTTGCCAATGTGCTGGATGATATTGGGCTGAATACCCTCGGTCGGCTCATCCAGCAGCAACAAGCGCGGTTTGGTCATTAGCGCGCGGGCAATCGCCAGTTGTTGCTGTTGCCCGCCTGATAAATCGCCACCACGCCGATGCTGCATTTCTTTTAGCACCGGGAACAGGTCGAATACATGGTCGGGCACGATATGTTCGGCCTTGGGCAGACAGGCAAAGGCGGTTTCCAAATTCTCACGCACACTTAGCAACGGGAATATCTCGCGGCCCTGAGGAACATAGGCAATGCCCATTTTGGCAAGCACATGACTGGGCAATACGGGCAGATCCTTGCCGTCCAGCGACATCGCCCCACCGGATCTGGGGTGTACCCCGGCAATGGCCTTGAGCAGCGATGTTTTGCCAACCCCATTGGTGCCCATCAGGCAAGTGATTTGCCCGGCTTCGGCTGCAAGGTTAACGTCATAAAGGATTTGCGACTGGCCGTAATGCAGCGTCAGATCGGTAATATTCAGCATTCTCTAGCGCCCCAGATAGACGTCGATCACGTCTTGGTTGGATGTAACATGGTCCAGACTGCCCTCGGCCAGAACCGAACCTTCGTGCAGCACAGTCACTTTGCACCCCAGTTTGCGCACAAAATCCATGTCGTGTTCAACCACCACCACCGCGCGGGTTTTGGCGGCTTCGCGCAACAATGCGGCTGTGTGGTCGCGTTCTTCTGGTGACATGCCGGCTGCGGGTTCATCCACCAGCAAAAGCCGCGGTTCCTGCGCCAGCAACATGCCGATTTCCAGCCATTGTTTTTGTCCGTGGCTAAGTTCGCCTGATTTACGCGGTAGCTGATCACCCAGACCAATTTCATCGGCGATGGCCATGATACGTGCCGCGCCGTCGGCGTTGCGACGATAGCGCAGCACATCAAACGGCCCGCGTTTGTTTTTCAACGCCAATGACAGGTTTTCACGCACCGTCTGATCCTCAAACACCGTCGGGCGCTGAAATTTGCGACCCACACCGGCACGGGCGATCTGGCTTTCGGATAGTTTCAGCAGCGATATGCTTTTCTCGCCCCACAATACGCGCCCCTCGTCCGGTCTGGTCTTGCCGGTCACGATATCCATAAAGGTGGTTTTACCCGCGCCATTCGGCCCGATAATGGCGCGCATTTCGCCTTCGTTGATTTGGAAACTCAGGTTGTTGATGGCGCGAAATCCATCGAATGAAACCGAAACGGCGGATACTTCTAGCAGCGAACTCATTGTTCCACCTCGCGGCGCGCGCCTTTGTCGGGGCCGAAATCAGCTCCGTGCCGGT
>JAHRVZ010000213.1 GCA_019090405.1 Paracoccaceae bacterium | reverse complement strand
GTCGGGCTGATGACCCGGTCAATGCGCGCTGATCTGGGCGTGATGATTTCGGCCAGCCACAACCCGGCCGAAGACAATGGGATCAAGTTCTTTGGTCCCGACGGATTTAAGCTATCTGACACGGCCGAGGCAGAAATAGAGGCCTTGGTCGACGCCGGGGTAGAGCCTGCCAAATCCAACAATATCGGCCGTGCCAAGCGAATTGATGATGCGCGGTTCCGCTATGGCGAACGGGTCAAATCGTCGTTGCCACGCGATTTGCGGCTGGACGGGTTAAAGGTTGTCGTGGATTGCGCCAATGGGGCCGCCCACCGCGCCGCGCCTGAAATCCTGTGGGAACTGGGTGCCGAAGTAATCCCGATGGGGGTGTCGCCGGATGGTTACAACATCAATCAGGGCTGTGGGTCAACGCACCCGCAGGCGGCTGCTGAAATGGTGGTCAGTCATGGGGCCGATGTGGGCATATGTCTGGATGGCGACGCGGATCGCGTTGTTATGCTGGATGAAAACGGATCGGTTGCAGATGGCGACCAGTTGATGGCGCTGTTGGCGACGTGCTGGGCATCGAAAGGTTTGTTGAATAACAATGCCTTGGTGGCGACAGTGATGTCAAACCTTGGGCTTGAACGGCATTTGCAATCGCATGGCATAGCGTTGGAGCGGACCGGAGTTGGCGACCGATATGTGGTCGAGCGGATGCGCGAAGGTGGCTTTAATCTGGGGGGCGAACAATCCGGTCATATCGTCATGACGGATTATGCCACCACTGGCGATGGGCTTATGGCGGGGCTGCATTTCTTGGCCGAAATGATCCGCTCTGGCAAACCTGCCAGCGGGTTGACCCGGCAATTTGAACCGGTACCGCAATTATTGGTCAATGTACGCTATGCAAAGGGGCAGACACCGCTAGAGTCGGCGGATGTCAAATCTGCCATTCAGTCGGCCGAGGCCGATTTGACAGGCAAAGGGCGGCTGTTGATCCGTAAATCAGGGACAGAGCCGCTTATCCGGGTGATGGCGGAATGCGAAGATTCGCTGTTGCTCAAAGATACGGTGGGTGGTGTTGTTGATGCTGTTAATCTGGCGGTGACGGATTAGGATTTGGAATACAGCCGCGCGATTGCGCTGTATTGCGTCAGGCCAACGCCGACCAGAATAAGGATGGTGGCCCAGATCAGGGTGCCCGGCAGGGTTTCGTTCAGAAACCAGGCGCCCAGCAGGATTGACCAGATCGGCACCTGATAGTTCAGCAGGCTTAAAAACACCGGCCCTGCCGTGCGCGCCACGTAAACCCGCATAAAATTTGCCGCCGCTGTTGGTATAAGGCCAAGAAATGCCAGCACGCCCAAAATATATGTGTCTGGCATCACTGGCGGGCCTTCGACTGCCCATGCCAGTGGCACACTGTAAAAGGATGCCAAAAGCAGCAAGACAGCAGATAACCCAATCGGATCTATGGCCTGAACTCTCCGTAATTGAATCGAGCTGACGGCATAGCAGGACGCGGCCCCAACGCAGGCCAGACGGCCCCAAAATTCATATTGTGAACCGTTGCTGTCAAAGGCCTGCAACCCAATCAACACCACTACCCCGGCAAACCCGACAGCAAATCCCAAGGCCCGCAACCATGTAATTCTTTCACCCGGAATAAGGAAATGCGCCAGCGGTAAAACGATCAGCGCGGTGCTGGCCATTGATACGCCGGCGAATCCAGAGGTGACGTATTGCTGTCCCCATGCCAGCAAGGCAAACGGCACCGCAGAACTAAGGCCTGCGATGACAAACAGCAAAACATACTGTTGGCGACCTGCAGGCGCTGCAAAAAGTTTACGCCCCTGTAGTTGCCAGACCGCAACCGTAGCAATCGCGCCCAGAACAATACGTGAGGCCGCAAGCCAAAATGGTGTGATACCTTCAAGCGCGATTTCGGTGGCTAAAAACGTCCCGCCCCAGATAAATCCCAAAGAGACCATCATGATCCAGCTTGTCGTGGTGATGTTAGGCCGATCTGTCATGGGGTATCTTATTGTAATTAAAGGGGTTTTGGCACCCGATGCGAATACTGGGCACAGATACCTGACTTTCTTTTAGAGTACCAATTTCAGAATAACCATATGGTTATGAATCCGGGCCGACGGCCGACATTGACAATGGGTAAGTTCAAACTTACCGTAAGGAATGACTTACCAAACTACCCTAACTGCTCTCGCCGATCCAACCCGCCGTCAAATATTTGAGGCCGTCGCTGCAGAGCCATCGTCTGTTGGGCTATTGGCCGTGCAATTGCCGGTTAGTCGTCCGGCGGTGTCTCAGCATCTAAAAGCGTTATCAGATGCCGGGCTGGTTAACGTGACCAAACAGGGCACACGCAACATTTACGCCGCTTGTCCTGACGGCCTTGCGGATCTGCGGCGCTATCTGGAACAGCTATGGGGCGACGTGTTGACAAGTTTCGCCAATGATATTGCAAAGGAAAGCCAGAGTGACTGATCCCATCGTCAAATCCATTACAGTCCCAGTTCCTGTTGCAGATGCGTTTGAGGTCTTTACCAGCCACATCTCTCGTTGGTGGCCGGGCCATGATCATTCGGTGTCGGCCAGTCAGGGCGCAAAGCCGCAAGATATTGTGTTTGAGCAGAAAACAGGCGGGGCAATCTACGAAATTCAGCCCGACGGAACGCGATCCGACTGGGGCGTGGTTCAGCACTGGACGCCGCCCGACGGATTTTCAATGACGTGGCATCCGGGTGGCACGGCGGATAGGGCGACATTGGTGACGTTGGAGTTTCAAGCAGTGAAAGCCGGAACCAAGGTCACTTTGACTCACACAGGGTGGGAGGTTTTGGGCAATTCTGCATCAGATACGGCGCATGGATATGACAGTGGTTGGGATTATGTGTTGGGCGAATGTTTTGGCGGTGCATTCTAACCCGCAGATTTGGCCCCTCCCGTAATCGGGAAGGGCCGGTCGGCTTAGTTCTTGGCTTTGTCGACCATTTTACCGGCTGAAATCCAGGGCATCATGCCGCGCAGGGTTTCGCCTGTGGCTTCGATCTGATGCGCGTCGTTGTTGCGACGGGTGGCTTTGAACGATGGCTGGCCAACGGCGTTTTCCAGCATGAAATCACGCACGAATTTACCGCTTTGGATGTCGGAAAGAACCGCCTTCATCCGCGCTTTTGTTTCGTCATAGGGCAGGATGCGTGGGCCGGAAACATATTCGCCGTATTCGGCGGTGTTGCTGATCGAATAGTTCATGTTGGCAATGCCGCCTTCATAGATCAGATCAACGATCAGTTTGACCTCGTGCAGACATTCGAAATAGGCCATTTCCGGCGCGTATCCGGCCTCGACCAATGTTTCAAATCCCATGCGGATCAGTTCAACAAGACCGCCACACAGAACCGCCTGTTCGCCAAACAGATCAGTTTCGCATTCTTCGCGGAAGTTGGTTTCGATGATGCCGGACCGGCCGCCACCAATGGCAGAACAATAGGACAGGCCCAGTTCCAGCGCTTTGCCCGAGGCGTCATTGTCAACCGCAACAAGGCAAGGCACGCCGC
>JAHRVZ010000212.1 GCA_019090405.1 Paracoccaceae bacterium | reverse complement strand
TGATACGTCCGGAAATACGGCGTTGACCGGGGCGAATTTGTTGTATGAATTACTATGTGTGTTGCCGGGGGTGACGCGGCGTTAATTTTTTGCCTCCGGCGGGGATACTTGGACCAAAATGAATGGGGCTTAAGTATATGTTTATCGGGGCTGGTCTGGTTATAATTGTGGGTGTTCTGGGCTATGTGCGTTTGGCGCCCAGTGAAATGTCGCGTTGGCATGTGGCATCGCAGATCACCGCGGATAAGAATTTTAAGAGTGGGGTCAAGCGTCTGGTTGAAACTGGGCCAGACGGATTGGAGCGCTTTGACAAGCTGGCGCGTGGAACCGTGAGAACGACAGTTTTGGCGGGCAGTGTCAGTGAAGGATTAGTTACCTATGTCACAAGATCCAAGATATTTGGGTTTCCGGACTATACCACGGTGCAACAGGATCAGGACCAGCTGAAAATCTATGCGCGATTGCGATTTGGCCGGTCAGATATTGGCGTTAATCGCGCCCGCGTCGGTCGCTGGCTGGATGCTTTGCAGGCGAGATGACAAGCAGCCCTTTTGGGTTTCACGCCACATTGGGACGTTTAGGGACATCTGGCATTGCGCCATGAACATGCGCCCATCGACCTGCAGGCAGATGGTTTCGCCCAATTCGACACGCGAGCCGGTTTTGTCGGTGCAATAGCAGTCAATAACTTTGCCTTTTGGGGTGACAATATCTGCCAGTGCCGGATTGGCCAGGATCAACATTATTGGGATCAGACATTTCATAGAGTCTATATATCACAGTCGAGCCCTTGACCAAAGCCCCGTGATGCCACACACCGCGTCTATGGTTCCTGAAGAGAGACTAGAGCAGATAATTCAGAGATTTCAGTATCTCGAAGCGGCAATGGCGGATGGTGCCAGTGGCGGTGAAATTGCTGTTTTGGCCAAAGAATATTCTGATCTGCGCCCGGTGGTCGAACAAATTTCGGCCTATCGCAGGTTGCAGGATGATCTGAAGGAAGCCGAGCAAATGCTGGCCGACCCGGAAATGAGAGAGTTGGCTGAAGAAGAACTGCCGCTTATTAGGGCCGGTTTGCCTGAGGCTGAGCATGAACTGCAATTGTCGCTATTGCCCAAAGACGCAGCTGACGCACGCCCTGCGATGCTTGAGATACGGCCCGGGACGGGGGGTGACGAGGCGGCGTTATTCGCGGGGGATTTGCTGAGGATGTACCAGCGTTATGCCGAAGCACGTGGTTGGAAGTTTGATATCCTCGAAGAGCAAAGCACCGAGCTGGGCGGCATCAAAGAGGTTGTTGTTCATATCAAAGGCGTCAATGTTTTTGCCCGGATGAAATACGAAAGTGGTGTGCATCGGGTGCAAAGGGTGCCAACCACCGAAAGTGGTGGGCGGATTCATACCTCTGCGGCCACCGTGGCGGTACTGCCTGAGGCTGAAGATGTTGATATTCAGATTAACCAAAACGATCTGCGCATTGATACGATGCGCGCATCCGGGTCAGGTGGGCAGCATGTAAACACCACCGACTCCGCAGTGCGGATTATCCACATCCCCAGCGGGATCATGGTCACAAGTTCCGAAAAATCCCAGCATCGCAACCGTGAAATTGCCATGCAGGTTCTTAAAACCAGACTTTTTGATCTGGAGCGGCAGCGCGCCGATGATGAGCGCTCGGCGGACCGCGCTGCTCAGGTGGGCAGTGGTGACCGCTCAGAACGCATTCGCACCTATAACTTTCCGCAGGGACGGATGACCGATCATCGCATCAACCTGACCCTGTATAAGCTGGATCAGGTCATGGGCGGTGATCTGGACGAAGTGATTGACGCGCTGACAGCAGATGATCAGGCCACAATGCTGGCCGAGATGGGGACATGACGGCGGCGCAAGCCATGGCCGCAGCGACTGCCCGGTTGCGGGCCTCGGGGGTATCTGACCCGGCACGGGATGCGCGGGTGTTACTTGCCCACGCAGCACGGATTGAGGCGTCTCGTGTGACCTTGATTGCACCAGAAGAGCTGGCCGCGGATATTGCAGATCGCTATGAGCAGTTGATCGCCTTGCGGGCGGTTCGGGTTCCGGTGTCGCATTTGCTGGGCGAGCGTGAATTTTATGGCCGCCGTTTCAAAGTAAGCGGCGATGTGCTGGATCCCCGCCCGGAAACAGAAACCCTGATCGAAGCCGCATTGGCATTACCATTTAGGCGGGTGCTGGATCTTGGTGTTGGTTCGGGCTGTATTTTGGTGACGTTGCTGGCGGAAAACGAATTGGCAACGGGGGTCGGTGTCGACCTAAGTGAGCTTGCCTGCTTGCAGGCCAGTGCCAATGTAGTGTTGCACCGCTTGCAGCGACGGTCCGAAATCAGACAATCGGACTGGCTGAACAATGTTAAGGGTGTGTTTGACCTTATCGTGTGCAATCCACCCTATATTGCGCTGGATGAAATGAAGGGGCTGGATGCCGAGGTGCGCCAGCACGAACCGGAACTGGCGCTGACCGATGGTGGTGATGGGCTGGGGGCATACCGACATATTACTCAAAGCGTGTTGCCCTTTCTGACCGATGATGGACGATTGATACTGGAAATCGGACCAACACAGGCCACAGCGGTAACTGCGTTGTTGGAGCAGGCCGGTTTTACGGGTTCGCGCATAATTCACGATCTGGACGGACGGGACCGGGTAATTTGCTGCAATTGTAATCAGGATAGACCGATTTAGCAGCGGAAAAGTGCCAATTTGTTACAATTGCAGGCTAATATTGCGAACAGGGACTTGTCTGTTCGTTCGGAACGTGCTTATTCAGTGATGTTGCTTTGGTATCGGTGCCCATTCGGGCCCGCGCGCAACACTAAGCCAAAATGGTCGGCGATCCGGTGTAGATGAACGCAAGAGGCGTGAAGCGGATCAGACAAAAATATTACAAGGCTGACATTGATCAGATGAGATCTTCGAAATCCCGCTCGCGGTCCAAATCCAACCGCAATCGTTCTTCAGGTGGTGGCAACGTTGTCAACCGAGTGTTTGACAGCTCTGGCCCCGAGGGAAAAGTGCGCGGCACACCGCAGCAAATAATAGACAAATACAACCAGTTAGAGCGCGACGCGACGCTGAGCAATGATCGGGTCGCTGCTGAAAACTTTCAGCAACATGCGGAACATTACACGCGTATGCTAAGCGAAGCACAACGCGAACAGGATGCGCGCCGCGAAGAGCAAGAGCGTCAAAACCGCGACCGACAAATCGAACGCGACCGCGAGCGTGCGGAACGCGTTGAGCGTCAGGAACGCGAGTCCAGCGCACGGGCAGAAGATCCTGCCACAGCACAGCAACCGGATGTTTTGGACCTCGGCGCAGGCGAGCAACCCGCCGCCAATGATAGCGGTCTGGTAGAGACCCCTGAAAGCAAAATTCGCAAGCCGTCCCGGAGGCCGCGTACGCGCAAACCGGCAGTCAAGAATGACGGTAACGTGGCCCCAACTTCAACAGCGGCGCCAGCCCCGGCGCAGGATGAGCCGCCAGAAGCAGCTGAATAATCAGGTCTTAATGGTTCGGGCCAAAGCGCAGAATCCTTCAAGTGGGATTTGTTCGGCCCGATCTGTTGGTTTCAACCCTGCTGCAATCAGGCGATCTTCGATATCGGGCGCAAAGCCCTTTAGGGCTGCACGCAACATTTTGCGCCGCTGATTGAACGCCGCCGCGACCAATTTTGACAAGGTTTCTGCATCAGCAGGAAACTTTGGTTCGGGCAACGCCGTAAGCAGGACAACAGCGCTGGACACTTTTGGCGCTGGGGTAAAGGCTTCGGGGGGCAGGGACATGACAATGCGCGCATCACAACGCCATTGCGCAAGGATCGCCAGACGCCCATAGGCTTTGCTGCCCGGTTGCGCGACGATCCGCTCGGCCACTTCACGCTGAAACATCAGGGTCAGGCTTTGCCAGAACGGTGGCCAGTCGTTTGGTGTCAGCCAGCGTACCAGCAATTCAGTACCGATATTATAAGGTAAATTGGCTGCAATGCGAATGGGCGCGGTCAGATGTGCCAGCGGGTCGATCTCAAGCGCGTCGCCGTTGATGATTTCAACGCGACCGGGATAGGTCGCCGCAATTTGTTCCAGCGCCGGCATGCAGCGTGCGTCTTTTTCCACGGCCAGAACCTTGCGCGCCCCTTCAGACAGCAGGCCACGCGTCAGCCCGCCGGGGCCGGGGCCGATTTCCAGCACATCACAAGCGGATAAATCACCCGCCTGCCGCGCGATTTTGGCTGTCAGGTTCAGGTCCAGCAAAAAGTTTTGACCCAGTGATTTGCGCGCCGAAAGCTGGTGTTCAGCGATCACAGCGCGCAGCGGTGGCAGATCGTCAATGCGGCTCATGTGTTTGCCGCCATTTGCTGCGCCATTTTCAGGGCTTGGATCAGGCTGGTAGGATTGGCAATACCTTTGCCGGCAATATCAAACGCAGTGCCATGATCGGGCGAGGTCCGGATAAAGGGCAGGCCCAGCGTGATGTTTACCCCGCGGTCGAAATCCAGCGTTTTAATCGGGATTAATGCCTGATCGTGATACATGCAGATCGCCGCATCATATCGGGCGCGGGCCGCGGCGTGAAACAATGTATCTGCCGGATGTGGGCCGCTAAGGGCGCAATATTGTCCATTAAGGTCGGCAATTAAGTCATTGATCCAATTCAGTTCCTCATGCCCCATAAGACCGCCTTCGCCCGCATGCGGGTTCAGCCCGGCAATTGCGATGCGCGGGTGTGAAATGGCGAACCGGGTTTTTAGGCCATGGGCGGTGATCCGGATCGTCTGACGCAGCAGATCAGGTGTCAGCGCCGCTGGCACGTCTTTAAGTGCAATGTGTATTGTGGCCGGGACGACGCGCAGTTGGTCGCTGGCCAGCATCATCACGACGTGATCGCTTTGTGCCAATGCGGCAAGATATTCGGTATGTCCGGGATATTCAAACCCGACCCCGTCAACCAACACTTTCTTGTTGATGGGGGCGGTGCAAATTGCCGAAACTGCGCCGTCCTGCACCAGCGATACGGCGCGTCTGATCACATCAACAACACCCTGTGCATTGCCTGGTTCCGGTTGGCCGGGCACAACGAGCGATGCAAAATTATGGGTGAGAACAGGCAGCGCATCGGTGCTTAGATCTGCTGCCTGCGTCAGATCCGTAAGGACTGTTATTGGTGCATCCTTTGGCAAATGACGCGGGTCGCCGATCCAGACAAAAGGGCAGGAGCCACGCAGTTCTTGCCAGGCTTTGATTGCCAGTTCTGGTCCGACCCCTGCAGGTTCACCGCAGCACAGCGCGATTGGCGCGCTCATTTCTCGATGATCAGCGCATCCGCCCGCAATTGGTCCAGATAGCTGTCGGAAAATGCATTCAGTCGCTGCTGGATCAAGCCGTTGATCAGATCGGTGCGCACCTCGTCATCGCTAAGTTCAGGTGCGCGACCGCACAACATCAGCAGGATCAATGTCTGACCATCGCTGCTGGTCAAGTTGGTCGAAATCTCGCCATTGTCCAATTTTGCCAGCTCTAGCGCGATATCGCGTGGGATTTTGCTGCTCGGCAGGCTTTCGCGTTCCAGCACTTCGGCAGGCTGATCTTTGGCAATACCGTAAAGGTCGTCGCATCTGTCAATGTGTTCGGAAATTTCAGCTGCGGTTTTCAGGGCCGCTTCGGAACGACCACCGGGAATATAGTATTTGGCGTATTCTATGGCGGAATACTTAGGAGAACCGCCGACGATTTCCTGAACATCACGCATCTGAAACAATGCAACAGCATTAGGAAGCGAAATTGGGCTGGATACTTCGCCCGGACGCAATGCCAGTAATACCGGCCGCAGATCCGGTGGCAGATTGGTGATCGGCAACCAGTCCATGCGCCCGCCATTTGTGCGCGTATCTGTAGCAGAATACTGAGCCGCAGCTTTGGCAAAATCCTCAACGCTGGTGATTTGCGCCAATTGATCCACCAATTCTTCGACCTGCGCTGCGTTTTGCGCGTTTATCGGGATGATTATTTCTGAAAGCAGTACTCTCATACCACCGCCACTGCCAACGCGGCCCAAAGCACGATCAATTTCAGCCTCGTCTGGTCGTGATCGGCTTAGGAACCGCGAGCGGACCAAATCGCCCCATTCCAACGAAACACTGATAAAATCACGAAATGTCTCGGGGGCGACGCCGCCTTCTTTAAGGGCTTTGATAAATTGTTCGTCGGTCAATTTTGCGCGTTGGGCAAATGCCTCGATCGCGACTGTGATTTCTTCTGGTGTGGCTTGGATGCCAGCCTCGCTGGTGGCCTGATTCTTTAGGCGGTCTTTTACTAATTCTGTGCGGGCCGTCTCAATTGGGTCTCCGGGGTTGCGCAAAAGCCGGTACAATTGGGCACGCTGTTCAATTTCGTAATAGGTGACCACTTTCGCATTGACGACAATGGCAGGCGCAAACAGGTTTTGCGCTTGGGCGCCCTGAGATGTGAGACCGGCAGATGTGAGACTGGCAAGGCACAGCATAGGAAGAACCAAAGCAAAGTGCACAATTCGGGACAAGTTCAACGGGAAAATAGATTTTTTTAACTGCATGATCGCCTGTGTTTTTCTGTTCCGCTCGCGACGGAAAATCCGCGCAAGGCTATGCCAAACCTGAAATCAGTGGTGGGCTCAACACTTGTTGAAGATGTATAGCGTCGCTTTACTGAAAGGTCGATTTCAATACACTCATTTTGATAGACAAGACCAAGCCCCGCGGTTGTAGCGCGTGCGTCAGCAATATCATAGCGCACATTGGCATTGGCGGTCCAGAAAGGAGTGAGCGCATAATCACCATCAAACCAGACTTCAGAGACACGGCTGTCGCGGCCCTCGCGCGCGTCTGGTTCCAGCCAAAGATAGGTTCCGCTGACCTGCATCCGCTTGCTGCTCCAATCGCCCCGAAGCTCGGCCTTGGAAAGGCTGAAATTGTTATCAAGCAGGGTATGCGCCGTCAGCGACAGCCCCTTGTCCAGCTTCAACTGGCCACCAAGCACAAAGTCGGATGTTGTTCCGGACAGGCCAGACGAGGTGGTGAATGCCGGGTCATCCAAGCTGCGGAAAACCTGACCGACACTGGCAAATGCCTGCCAGCCAGCTGGGGCCACCCGCGTCCAGTTCAATCCATAGACAAATGTTGCCCCCTGTTCACGGCGATCATAGGCGGGAAACCGGGACAGCGACAATAGATTGCCCTGATCAAATTCGACAAAGCGGCTTTCGTCATCCGGCACGTCACCGCCGTTCACATCTGCCCAACCAAACTGCATGACCGGTTCAAGAAAATGTGTGGCTCCGCTGGCGGCAACCCGGGTCATTGGGTAGCTGAATTTCAGGGATGTGCTGGGTGTCGTACGGGTGACTGGATCAGGATATGACGGGTCATGCGTAATGTTGAAGTGATCCACCGCTATGCCAGCGGTGAAATCGGCACGCACGCCATAGGGCAATATCCAGTTGCGCAGCCAGTTAAGTTCAACGGTGGCGCGTCCAACATCGCGCCCAACCACTGGAACAGTTGAACTGCGGTAATGGCCGTGAACATCCAGCCCAAGCCGGACTTCGCCACCAATAGAGGTCGGGTGGAACCGATGTTGATAACGTGCATCGGCTACCATATCAGGCTGGGTCGAATTGTCATCGCTATCACGCAGCGATTCAAAATGGATCAGGTTGACCTGAAAAGCACTGTCACGATTGACACGGGTCAGAGCAATTTCGCTTTGCAGCCGGTCACTATCTGGCAAGCCATAGTCGACAAGATAGGCATTGTCAGAAACCGCCTGAATGTCAAAGCTCAGTTCAAAATCGTTTTTTAGAAAAAACAGTCCTTCGCCAAACAAATAGCCACGGGTCTTGCCCGGAATCAGATCATCACGGGTAAAAGCCCCCTCAAAGACATATCTGCCGCGCCTGAATGCCTGACGATAGCGGAAATCCAGCGTTCGGGTATTGGGCGACAAATAGGGCGCAAGGGTCAGGTCCGCGTGGTCTCCTAGCTGAAAGAAATATGGGACACGAACGCCGGTACCCAATTGGTTTGTCGTACGGATGGACGGGATCAGAAACCCATTGGCCCGCTTGAGCGTTGGGTCGGGCAGGCGAAAATGAGGCCAGTAAAAAACCGGGACATCCAAGACGCGCAATTGTGCTTCTTCAAAATAAAGCTGCTGTTCCAATTGGTCATGAATCACCCGGTTGGCACGAATTTGCCAAAGCGGCGGTTTGCCGTTTTCGCATACATAACAGGATGTTACCGCCGTTTTATCAAGTTGGGTATAGCGCCCGCCAACACGGGTCATAAGGACACTTGCCAGTTGTAATTGCTGATCCAGAACCAGACGTGCGCCCGTCAGAATGCCGTTTTGCAGTTCTGCGTCCAATTCGGCGGCGCTGGCCAATATGGTGCTGTATCCGCCCTGATCAATGCGGATCGGACCCTCGATCGAAAGCTCGCCACTGGTGCGATCAAAGGTGATGCGACTGGCCTGCAGCCGGATATCGCCGCTAAAGGCCTCGACATTGCCTTCGGCAACCAACTTGCTTTCTCCTGTCAGAAAAACGCGATCTGCCACCAGTATTGCAGGCTTAGCAGTTTCGTCATCACTTTGTGCCAGTGCAACCACAGGCAACGCGATTGCCAGAAGCAAAGCAAGAAGGCCGGACAGAACAGCAAGAGGCAACTGGCGTGTCATCCATCCTCCGCATGAAGCAAAAGACCGATGGTCAACATGATTGCGGCAAGTGGTGGTGCCCAGGCGGCCAGCACCACGGGGATCTGGCCATTCTCACCCAAAATCTGGGCAAAGTTGCGAATGAAATACAAAATAAACCCCAACAGAACAGCCGTCAACACAGACAATCCGGTGCCGCCAAAGCGGGTGTGACGCATGGTGAAGGCGGCTCCGACCAGAACCATCGCCATCAGAAACAGTGGGCGGGCCAGTTCGACCTGAAGCCAGACTTCGTATTGTTTGGTGGCAAACCCTGACTGAGCAAGGTCACGAATGCGTTCGGGCAGATCATAGATTGATATGCTGGACGAACGCCCCAGACTTTCGTGGATACGTTCACTGGTCAGTGTTGTCGGAATACGCAGCTGATTTAAAACTTCGGCGGCGGTTTCCGGGTTCTGTGCACCATCCAACGGCCAGGTTTTGACCTGTTGCAACAGCCAGTATTCATCCTGCAACTGCGCGCTGGTGGCTTGAATACGTTCTACCGGGCTGCCCTGTGACCCATAGGTCAGAATGGTCACGCCAAACAAAGTGTTGGTGTCGGCGCTATAGCCGGTGGCATGAATCACCGATTGCCCCTTGGCGTCACCCTGACGCAACCACAATCCTTCGCCGCTTAGCGACAGAGTGGTGGAGCCACCCGTGCGGTAGCTGTCGTATAACTGTTGGTACCGATTGGACGTGGCCGCAACGATCGGATTCAGCGTGGTGACGGCGAATATCCCGATGACCATCGCCACCGCCAGGGGTGCCGCCAAAGCGCGAATGCCTGATCTTCCGGTGGCGCGTGTCACCACCAGTTCGCTGCTGCGGGCCAGTCCGATAAACAGCACAATCGTCGACAGAATCATCAACAACGGCAATATTTTGCTGATTGCCCCCGGTGCACCCAGCAACATCAGCAGAATCAATTGTCCAAAGCTTACATCGTGACCCTCAAACCGGCGTATCTGTTCGATCAGATCAATCAGCATGATCAGCGTCAGAAAAACTGCTCCGATCAGCAGAAAACTTTGCACAAAGCGGCGGGCGAAGTAGCGATCCAGTATCATGCGCTCGCCTCGCTTTTTTGGGGCGCGCGTCGCGGCCATAGCCGTTGACGCGGGCGCGCGGCGATATGCAGAAACAGCATCGAAATGGACAGACCCACCAAGGATGGCAAATAAATCAGCGGCCAGATATCAGCATTTTGCAGCACTGGTTTGGCAACCACGCCACGCAAAACCTCAAGGAAGATCAGGATGAAAAAGGCCAGCAATACCTGTCGCCAGACGCCAAAGCGTGAAAATCCGCCCAGCATCAGCGTGGAAAATCCAATCAACGCAACCGCGACACAGATCAAGGCCCGTGCAAACCTAAGATGCAGTTCCTCGGTAAGTTGCTCGTAGCTATATTTTTCTGTTTCAGCCAGAAATTGCCTGTCGCCCAGTAACTCGAGCGTTGAAATACCACGGATATTGCGCGCCCGAATGTCGTCTGAATGAACCAGCGAGGTAATGTCATACGAGAAATCTTCAAATACGGTCGTCGCCAGCGTGCGTGTCTCGTTGGAAAACTGTTGTGCCAGACCATTCACCATTATCAGGCTGCTTTGCCCGTCGTTGCGCACCAAAAATGCCTCAGCAGCGGTGAAAACCTTGCTTTGACCGGGTTTTCTTCGATCGGACAGGAACACGTTTCTCAGCGTACCGTCCGCATCAATCTTGCGAATGTAAAAGGTTACGCCCTTGGTCGGATGCAAGAACGTGCCTTCGGTTAACAGGCGCGCGGTCATATTGCGGGTGATTTCCGCCTCACGTTCCGCCAGTTGGTTGACTGATGCCGGCATCAAAACATGGGTCAGGATGCTCATCATCAGGGCGGTGATCAGCCCAAAGACCAGTGCCGGACGCGCCAGTTGCCAGGGGCTTGAGCCGGTGGCCTGCAGAATCACCAGTTCGCTTTCGCGATTCAGCCGGTTGGTGACATAGACGGCCGCCGCGAATGCCGCCATGGGCAGCACCATGCGGATCAGGTTGGGTAACGCCAGGGCCGAGAATTCCAGAAATACCAGCGCAGATTGACCGTCGCCTATCAGGCGGTCGAAAAGAACCACCGCTCTGTTGATCCAGAATACGGCGACCAGAATCAGCGCGAAAAAGCCGAAGAACAGCAATAATTGCGACAGCACATATCTGTCGAATCGTGACAACGTAATTCCCCCGGAAC
>JAHRVZ010000211.1 GCA_019090405.1 Paracoccaceae bacterium | reverse complement strand
TAACGTAACAAAAGAACCCATTTTGACCCACTCGCGATACATTTTTCCGCCAATTCCCTGTTGACGCCCCTGTCAGTGGCTCATAAAGTCCCCAGAACAAAGGAGTCACAGGGATGAAAACCCTCGTCGTCATCGTAGGATCAACGCGCATGGGCCGGTAACGGTAAATCCAGATCAAGACCCATGCGCCTCCGAAAATCTCGGAGGCTTTTTTTATGACCAAGCACTTGAAGACAGACTTAAGACACGGATGGAGCAAGACAAATGAAACGTGAAATGACCGGCGCACAAATGGTACTGCAATCCCTGAAGGATCAGGGCGTGGATACAATCTTTGGCTATCCCGGTGGTGCCGTCCTGCCGATCTATGACGAAATATTCCAGCAAAACGAAATTCGTCACGTTCTGGTCCGTCATGAACAAGGCGCAGTTCATGCCGCCGAAGGTTATGCGCGTTCGACCGGCAAACCGGGTGTTGTTCTTGTTACCTCTGGTCCCGGAGCCACCAATGCGGTGACTGGCCTGACGGATGCGTTGCTTGACAGTATTCCGATCGTTGTTCTGACCGGGCAGGTTCCGTCGTTCATGATTGGCACCGATGCCTTTCAAGAGGCCGACACCATCGGCATCACCCGCCCCTGCACCAAACATAACTGGCTGGTGAAAGAAACCGACGGGCTTTCCGGGGTCATTCACGAGGCGTTTCATGTTGCAACCTCGGGTCGTCCTGGACCTGTATTGGTTGATATTCCCAAAGACGTGCAATTCGCCAATGGAGTTTATACCGGACCAAAGCCATCAGATTCTCGGTATAAGCCGCAGTTAAAGGGCGATATCGAGTCGATTACCGAACTTGTCGCTGCGATGGAAACTGCGGAACGGCCTGTGTTTTATACCGGTGGCGGCGTTATCAATTCAGGTCCTGCAGCCAGCCAATTGCTGCGTGAACTGGTGGATGCGACCGGCTTTCCCATTACATCGACGTTGATGGGATTGGGGGCCTATCCCGCAACCGGCAAGAACTGGTTGGGTATGCTGGGGATGCACGGAGTTTACGAGGCCAATCTGGCGATGCATGGCTGTGATCTGATGATCAATATCGGGGCGCGGTTTGATGACCGCATTACCGGATTGATCAGCGCGTTCAGCCCCAATTCTGTTAAGGCACATGTCGATATCGACCCAAGTTCGATCAACAAGGTAATCCGCTGTGATATCCCAATTGTTGGCGATGTTGCGCATGTGCTTGAAGACATCCTGAAGGTCTGGAAAGCTCGCGGGCGCAAATCCAATGGTGCAGCCGTATCCCGGTGGCAATCTCAGATCAGCGAGTGGCGCAAGGCAGATTGTCTAGGGTTCGACGCAAGCACCAAGTCGATCAAACCGCAGTTCGCGCTGGAACGGCTTCAGGCGCTGACCAATGATCACGATCGTTATATCACCACCGAGGTGGGTCAGCATCAGATGTGGGCAGCACAGTATTTGCACTTTAACGATCCAAACCGGTTCATGACGTCTGGCGGGCTTGGGACGATGGGCTATGGATTTCCGTCCTCGATTGGTGTGCAAATGGCACATCCCGGTTCGCTGGTTATCAACGTCGCCGGTGAGGCCAGTTGGTTGATGAACATGCAGGAAATGGGCACCGCGGTTCAGTATAATCTGCCGGTAAAGCAATTCATCCTGAACAACGAGCGTCTTGGCATGGTGCGTCAATGGCAGGAATTGCTGCATGGCGAACGGTATTCACACACCTGGTCCGAGGCCCTGCCCGACTTTGTCAAATTGGCCGAGGCGTTTGGCGCCAAAGGTATTCGCTGTGATGATCCTGCCGACCTGGATGATGCGATCATGGAAATGATCAACTATGATGGTCCCGTGATCTTTGATTGTCTGGTGGAAAAGCACGAAAACTGTTTTCCGATGATCCCTTCAGGCAAGCCGCATAACGAAATGCTGATGGGTGAGGCCGAGACACAGGGTGTGATCGACGCCAAAGGATCGGTGATGGTGTAGAACCGCCGTTTTCTTTGAAAGAAAACGGTCCGGATTTTTTTGAAAAATCCGTGTGCACCACAGCAGAAATAGATGAGGAACGCAAAATGTCTGCCCTGAACATCAAAAAAGGCGCTAGCCAACATTCGGCCTATAATCTACGTCCGGAATTTTCCGACGTGGATGAGCGCCACACACTTGCAATTCTGGTCGACAACGAGGCCGGTGTTCTGGCCCGTGTCATCGGGCTTTTTTCCGGACGCGGCTATAATATCGAAAGCTTGACAGTCGCCGAAGTTGACCACACCGGGCATCTGTCGCGCATCACTATCGTCACGACAGGTACACCGCAGATCATCGAACAGATCAAAGCGCAGATTGGCCGCATCATTCCTGTACACGAAGTCCACGACCTGACCAAAGAAGGCCCGTCTGTTGAACGTGAACTGGCAATGCTAAAAGTTGTTGGATCTGGCGACAAGCGGCTCGAGGCTATGCGCATGGCTGATATTTTTCGCGCCAACGTGGTCGACAGCACTTTGAACAGCTTTGTGTTCGAAATATTCGGCGCGCCGGAAAAGATTGACGCGTTTATCGAATTGATGCGGCCCCTGGGCTTGCAGGAGATCGCCCGGACAGGTGTCGCCGCAATTTTGCGCGGCGAGTAAGTTCGGTTAGTTAAACCCCGGTTAGTTAGGCCCCGGTTAGTTGGGCAAGATGGGCTGCAGGTCGCGGGTTCGTTTCGCCTATTTGCGAATTTTGCATCGGTGCGAAAGGAATAATTTCCGCTGACGTGCGGCTGTGTACCAATTGATCGTTAGTCGAGGCTGCACTTGTCAGCACGCTGGCAAGATCAACCGCGACCCCTTGAGATATCAATCTTGGGTTGTGAGCAATATTCAGGTGTCGTTCGGTTGTCACTTCAAATTGCACCCAATCTCCTGCATCCAAAGTTAGATCGACCTCAAGTTCTGTCTTGCGATAGAACGCCAAATCGCCATGATCTTCGCACCAGATTACTGCTTTGTTTTCTTGTGCGTCACACCAAAGTATTACACCGTACATGCTTAATCCTCATTCTTTTTAACACATTAACAATTCCTCGTCGGATTTCCAGAAGCCAAGCAAGGTAAAACAGGGACCGCCCCCTTGCATTTTGTGTCCAGATTGATAATTTGCCGACCTTACTTCACGTCACACTGACGCCAACCAGAGACAACTTGCAACATTCGCGACAAGTTTTGACCATTTTGATGTTTTACTAACGATTCAGTCAAAAATATTGCCGAGCAAGAAAACACAGTTAATATGATAAAAACCACCCGATCACCTGCCGAACTTCGCGAAATGTTCGGAGCAAATCTAAGACTATTGGCCGGGCGATATCGCTCTGTCTCGGAATTGTGCCGTCAGTTGGGGATAAACCGAACACAATTCAACCGCTACTTGTCTGGCGAAAGCTTTCCGCGTCCGGATGTGCTTGACCGGATATGCAATTTCTTTGATGTTGATGCTCGTATTTTGCTGGAACCGGCAGATAGCATCAGCAACCAAAACAACCTGCTTGGCGATCCTTTTCTGGCAGACTTCGTAGGAGCGCGGCTGCACGATATTCCCGAGAGCTTTTTTCCCGTCGGTTTTTATCAGTTTTCGCGCCGTAGCTTTACGAACGAAAAAAACTTTGTTACCGGTCTGATCCATGTCTTTCGTAAATCCGACACAACATTTGTCCGCGGTTATGAAAGCCGCAAGTCCATGCAATACCAGGGCTTGCCTTCGGATTCGCAAACCCGTGAGTATCGTGGTTATCTGACCCGGCACGAAGACGGTGTCGTCGCCATCGTATCACGCCTAAATGCAATGACCTGTTCGTTTAATTACCTATCACAAGTGGCATCATTTGAGAATAATCACTGGGTTGGCTATGCAACGCGAACAGTGCCCGAAAGCGCGTCCGATACCCGTATTGTTCGTCTGGCCTATGAGCATCTTGGCACCGACATTCAAAAAGCTCTGCCAGTCGCCCGCTGTAGCGGGCTGATTTCCGAGGATGAGCTAAAGCCCTTTCATCGTCGTTTGCTGAAACCAGAAGAGCCATTTCGCTAACAGATGCCAGCGTTCGGCGCGACTGCATGTCAGAGTTTCAATCCGCCACACGCAGTTGATCATACAGGTGCCAGGTTGCGTGCCCTAGCCAGGGCAGCACGAAAAACAGCCCAAAAAACCCCGGAATTATGGCGGCAAAGGTGACAATAGCGATGAACAAGCCCCAGCCCAGCATCGGCACAGGATGGGTCAGAACATACTGAAAGCTGGTAATCATTGCCGTTACAAAATCAACTTCACGTTCAAGCAGTAGCGGCAGCGATAGCACGGTAATCATATATAGCAGCAAGGCAAATAGGGCACCCGTCATGCCGCCAACAGTCAACATGGTCAGCCCATTTGAACTTAGAAACACATCAAATGACGAGAACACATTGGTCATGGTCGACAGCCCCATGAACAACGCAAAAATCATATGTCCAAGAAAGAACCAGAACAGGAAAATGAACACAATTATGGCGCAGATTGACGGTATCTGACGTCGGCTTTGATGCAACATGACGCCAAAAATATCGCTCCACCTCAGGTTATCGCCGATTTCAATGCGACGTGACACTTCATAAAGCCCGACGGCGGCAAATGGCCCAAGCAGCGGAAACCCAAACGCGGCCAATGCAAGCCACAGCGTCGTCTGCGTTTCAAAAGTAATCCAGACCATCAACCAACCAGCAAGCACATAAAACGCCGCGAACAGCAGGCCGTAAACGGGCGCGCGCCGCATGTCCTGAAATGCACGTTTCAGTGCTGTGGTTAGTGTTTGAAACCCAACAGGGCCAAGGGTGGGAACGCCAAATTCGGATTGTTCGCTCATGCTACCTCCATCATTGCAGGATGTTTTTGTGGCCATTCGGTTGCCGTGTGATAGGCCGCACCAATTGCCAGAATCTGCGCATCATTGCCGCGTGGGCCGAATATCTGCACACCACCGGGCAAACCAGCGGCTCCGAATCCTGAGGGCACCGCCAGACTGGGCAATCCGATCAGACTGACAGGGATCACAACCTGCATCCAACGATGATAGGTATCCATCGTCTGGCCAGCTATTTCTGTTGGATAAGGTATCTCAGTCGCAAAGGGCCAGACCTGAGTGCTTGGCAGGATCAGGACGTCATATAGGTCAAATAACGCGGCCGCAGTTCTGAACCATGCCGACCGCACTTCGCTGGCCCGATGCACATCCAAAGCTGAAAACGTCAGGCCCCGCTCTATTTCCCATAGCGCGGTATCTTTAAAGTTGGTTTTTTGCTCCAGCAGCGGCGCCAGCCCCATGGCAACCGACCACGATCGCAAAGTTACCCAGCTTTGCCACATTTCTTCTGCAGAGAATGGCGGCGCAACAGGTTCAATGTGACAGCCCAGGCTTTCAAACACCGACAATGACGCCTCTGACAATTCCATCAGACCCTTTTCCATAACAAACGCCCCACCCCAATCGCCAAGCCAGCCAATCCGAAGCCCCTTAGTCTTGGCAGGCTTTAGCGGAGCCGTATCAATCACCGGATAACCGTGCATATGGCGGCTATCGGGGCCGGAAATCACATCAAGCAAAACTGCGATGTCTTTGGGGCTGCGGGCCATGGGGCCCTGCGTAGACAAATTGTGCAGGAAAATATCACCTTTTTGGTCAGCCGGAATTCGTCCGAAACTGGGTCGGAACCCATAGACATTGTTCCATGCAGCAGGATTGCGCAAACTGCCCATCATATCAGACCCGTCTGCAAGGGCTGTCATACCTGTGGCCAATGCAACCGCAGCCCCACCCGAAGACCCTCCGGCGCTGACCGAGAGATCATAAGAATTGCAGGTCACACCGTAGACCGGATTAAACGAATGTGATCCCAAGCCAAATTCAGGAACGTTGGTTTTAGCGATCAATATGGCGCCAGCGTCCCGCATCCGTTGTGCCAGCAAAGAATCTTTGTCCGGGACATGATTGGCAAATATCGGCGAACCCTGCGACGACACGATGCCCGCAACATCAGCCATATCTTTGACCGCAATGGGCAACCCATGCAGCGGCCCGCGTGATACGGCCTGATCTGCGGCGGCGGCCTCAGCCATCAACTCATCTGCGTCACGCAAGGCTACAATGGCGTTAACCTGAGGGTTCACTTTTTCTATTTGCGCCAGAGTCGCCTGCATCAGTTCGACAGAACTTAGATTGCCAGTGTTCAGGTCAGACAAAAGTTTGGTGGCAGAACGTCGGGTCAAAGACATATTTCAGCGGCCTGGGTCAGAAAGTTCCTGCAAGCCTAACGGTCGATATTCGCAATGAAAAGGTTTTAGTATGGCGCGCCCAAGCACCAGTTGTAAGGTGCCACACGCGCCCTGGCCTATTCTGCCTGCGCCTCGGCACGGCTTTTGCCCGCCACATCCATGGCCAAGGTTGCCGCCATCAGTGCATCAAGATCACCATCCAACACCCCCTTGGTGTCGGATGTCTCATAGCTGGTGCGCAGATCTTTGACCATTTGATAGGGTTGCAAAACATAAGACCGGATCTGGTTGCCCCAGCCCGCATCGCCCTTGTTTTCATGGGCCTCGTTGATCGCCGCGTTCCGCCGGTCAAGTTCTTGTTGATAGAGGCGCGATTTTAGCGCCTTCATTGCAATGTCGCGGTTCTGGTGTTGGGATTTCACCGAACTGGTCACCACAATTCCGGTCGGATGGTGGGTGATGCGAACAGCAGAATCCGTGGTGTTCACGTGCTGCCCGCCGGCCCCGGAGGACCGGAAGGTATCAATACGAATGTCCGCCGGGTTCACTTCGATGTCGATGTTGTCGTCCACCACTGGATACACCCAGATCGAACTAAACGACGTATGCCGCTTGGCCGCAGAATCAAACGGCGAAATACGCACCAGTCGATGCACGCCGCTTTCAGATTTCAACCAGCCATAGGCGTTCTGCCCGCTGATTTTATAGGTCGCCGACTTAATCCCGGCCTCTTCGCCCGCACTTTCAGACTGTAATTCGACCTTATAGCCCTTCTTTTCGGCCCAACGGACATACATCCGGGCCAGCATCGACGCCCAGTCGCAACTTTCTGTGCCCCCGGCCCCGGAATTGATCTCAAGAAAGGTGTCATTGCCATCAGCCTCGCCATCCAGCAATGCCTCAAGCTCTTTTTTCGCGGCTGTGACGGCCAGCGATTTCAGGGCCACTTCGGCCTCGTCAATCACTTCGGCGTCGTCTTCCATCTCGCCCAACTCGATCAATTCGACATTGTCGGTCATGTCCTGCTTGATACTGGAATAGGTTTCCATCGCATCCACCAGCATTTGCCGACTGCGCATCAGTTTTTGTGCGGCTGTCGCGTCGTCCCACAGGTTCGGGTCTTCGATCCGGGCATTGAATTCCTCAAGCCGGTGCGGCGCGGTTTCCCAATCCAGTCGCTGCGCCAACAGGGCAAGCGATTTTTCGATTTCGGCGACAATGTTCTGCGTCTCAGCGCGCATGCGGAATCCTGCGGATTAGGGGATTGAATGTTGGTGATAAACCACAGCCCGCTTGCACGGGCAAGCCGTCAGTAAAGGCCACCCGAACTAATGGTGCCAAATGTCGCCTTGGGACCAACCACAGCGGTCCCGCCGGTCGAGGTGCGCACCTGTCGTCCGCTGTCGACCATTTCCTGTACCAATGGCAGATCAGTCCCCATGGCAAAGCCGCCATCATAGGTCAGACCAAACAACGGGTCGGCTCCGTCGCGGAAATATTCGGCGACGACATAGTCACCGCTGGCATCATCCGGCAAACGTGCGCCGGAAAAGCGGTCAATCTTGATGAAATGTCCACCAGGGGGGATTTCAAATGGACCACCGCCATATTTGTCGATCGCCTTTTCCATGAACGACTGGAACACCGGACCACACATCGACGCACCGTATGCTCCGCGACCCAAAGGCCGTGGGCGGTCATAACCGATATAACAGCCGGCCACGATATTGCTGGTAAAGCCGATAAACCAAACATCGCGGGCCTCGTTTGTGGTGCCGGTTTTACCGGCCACCGGCACTGGCAATTTCACATGTCCGGATGCGGTGCCACGATCAACCACGCCCTTCATCATCGACGTTAGCTGATAGGCCGTTACCGCGTCCATCACCTGATCGCGGTTGCTTACAATTCGCGGCAGTTCGTCATTGCGCAAACTGACGGAATCACAATCCAGACAGCGACGTTGGTCATGGCGATAGATGGTTTCGCCATACCGGTCCTGAATCCGGTCAACTAAAGTAGGCTCGACCCGTTCGCCGCCATTGGCAAACATCGCATAAGCAGCGACCATTTTGTAAAGCGTGGTTTCCTGCGATCCCAGCGCATTTGCCAAAAACGGGCTTAGTTCATCATAAACGCCGAAACGTTCGGCATATCCGGCCACCACAGCCATTGATACCTCTTGCGCCAAACGCACGGTCATCAGGTTCCGGGACCGTTCAATGCCGGTGCGCAGCGGTGTCGGGCCATAAAACTTATGCGAGGAATTGCGCGGCCGCCACAAACCCTGAGGCGTGTTGATCTCAATCGGTGCATCCACCACGATGGTTGCCGGGCTGTACCCGCTATCCAAAGCCGCCGCATAGACAAACGGTTTGAAACTTGACCCCGGCTGGCGTTGCGCCTGTGTGGCGCGGTTAAAGACTGAATCCTGGTAGGAAAACCCACCCTGCATCGCCAACACGCGGCCAGTATTTACATCCATCGCCACAAACCCGCCCTGCACTTCGGGCAATTGCCGCAGCGTCCAGCGGATGAATGATCCGTCCTCGTCTTTGGTCAGGGCGCGCACATAAACCACATCGCCAACTTCAAGCAGATCACCGGCGACCTTGGCCTTTTTGCCTTTGCTTCCGTCAGGCAGCACTTTGCGCGCCCATTGAACGTCTTTGGCAACGATCCAATGGCCGTCTTCATCGTCATCCACGCCTTCGATCCCGATGCGCGCATCCTTGGCACCAACCTCAAGAACAACCGCCGGATACCACTGGCCATTCTGATTAACGTCGCGCGACAACACCAGATCACCAAGCGCGACGCGCCACAGGGTTTCGTCAGCCAATTGGTCTGGCGCGATAGTCTCGCCAGTACCACGCCACAGCCCCCGCCCCCGGTCATATTTTTCCAGCGATGTTCGCAAGGCTAAAGCTGCCTCAACCTGCATTTCTTCGTCTATGGTGGCGCGCACAGTAAAACCGCCGGTGAAAAACTCGCCTTCGCCGAAATCATCGCTAAGCTGGCGCCGGATTTCATCGGTGAAATAATCCCTGGGCGGAAGCAACGTGCGGAAGCTGGCGAAATCACCGTTTTGAACCGATAGCAGGGGTTGATTGACTTCGATGTCATAGGCGGCCTGCGTCAAATAACCGTTTTCGCGCATTTCATTAAGCACATAGTCACGCCGCGCCAAAAGCCGCTCTTTGCGCCTGACCGGATGATAATCTGACGGGGCTTTGGGAAGTGACGCCAAAAACGCGGCCTCATGCGGGGCCAGTTCGTCGAGGGTTTTGTTGAAATAGGTCTGCGACGCCGCCGCGACCCCATAAGAATTTTGACCGAGGAAAATCTCGTTCATGTAAAGTTCAAGAATCTGGTCTTTGTTCAGCGTTTCTTCAAGCCGCGCGGCAAGGATCAGTTCTTTGATCTTACGCTCAAGTTTGCGGTCGCCAGACAGCAAAAAGTTCTTCATCACCTGCTGGGTAATCGTTGACGCGCCACGCACGGTTTTGCCGCGCGATTTGATGGCCTCATAGCCAGCAGCGGCGATGCCACGCATGTCATAACCCTTGTGGTTATAGAAATTTTTGTCTTCTGCCGAAATAAACGCCTGTTTCACGATATCCGGAATTTCGTCAGTAGGAGTGAACAGCCGACGTTCTTGCGCAAATTCATCAATAATACGCCCCTTGCCCGAATAAATCCGGCTAATGGTCGGCGGTTTATATTGCGCCAGCGATTCATGGCTGGGCAGATCACGCCCATAGACCCAAAAGATCGCACCAATACTTAGGGCAATCACGAGAATGCCCAGCGTTATAAGGGAAAATATCGCCCCAAAGAATGAAAGTATGAACCTGATCACGATACTGCCTTTATTCAGGTGGGTCTGACAACATAGCGGCCAATATAAGGACTGTCTGCGCAAGGGTCAAAACACGAAATGGCAAAGAATGGCCGGAAACCCTGTGGGATAGAAGGAAACTCACTGTTCTTTGGCCGTGCTTCACTGAAACAGATCAGATTGAATACTCTTAAAGGCATAATTACTGCCGCACCAGCGCGCGCTGTGCCAAATCCGCTTTGCGCCAATTCACCAATCCATCACGGATAGACTGCGCCATATTGGCTCGCCATTCCGGATTTTGCAGGTTCTCAAGGTCACGCGGACTGGACATAAACCCGATCTCGATCAAAACCGACGGAATATCTGCGGCTTTCAGCACTGAATACGCCGCAGATCGCAATGGGCGGCGGTTCATCGGCCCTCCGGCCTGCGTCATCGCAGAGACCAAAGCATCGGCCATGGCTTCGGTTCGGGGTTGGGTTTCCTGCCGGGCGAGATCCAGCAAAATACCGGTGACCTGATCGTCAGCCTGGCTTAGGTCTACACCTGCCAGCAAATCCCCCCGGTCATGGCGTTCGGCCAGCTTGGCGCTGGCCACGTCAGAGGCGTCGCGCGATAACACATGCACTGTCGCCCCATGTGCCAACCCTTCGGCAAGCGAATCCGCATGTAGCGAGATGAACACATCCGCCCCCGCCTGATGCGCCAAAGATATCCGCCGTTCCAACGATACAAATTGATCATCATCGCGGGTCATCGCCACTTCAAAGCCACCAGCGCGCAACAAATTTTCGCGCAGTTCACGCGCAAAAGTCAGCATCAGGTCTTTTTCAATCACACCGTCCTTTTCGGCGCCCGGATCAATACCGCCGTGACCGGGGTCTAAAAACACGACCAATGGCGCGTCGGCCGCTTTGGCAGGCATTTCATCGACATCTGCCGGTTCAGGCAAATCCCAACGGGCATCTTTCGGAGCACCGGTCTGGCTGGCAAAAATGTCCTGCGCCACCGGGTTCAGCGTGATTGTAAGATGCGCACCTCCGGTGACGGCATCCACCACAATTCCGGCGCTGGCAACCTGCATCGGTGCGCCTAGTTCTGCAACCAATCGCGACCAGCCCGGAACATAGCTGCCGAACAGAACCTGTTTGATGCGATCGGTGTTCAGGAATTGGCCTTGTTGCAAACCGCTCCAATCCACCTCTTGGAAGTCCAGAACCAAACGTGGCGGATTGTCTAGTGTGAACAACCGATACGGCACGCCTTGCGACAATTGCAGGTCAATCTGCACACCATCGACGGCATGATCCGTGATCGAACTTTGTGACGCATCAATCCGCGCCAGCCCGCTAAAGTCCTGCGCGAATCCCGTGGCGGGTATCAGCCAAAGCGCAACCAACGCCAGTCTTAGCCTGTACATAGTCAAGAACCTTGTTGTTTTGCCCGCACGATAACCAATCAGACCACCCATGGAAACGGGGCTATCTGAGTAAATCGTTTTTGCGGTTCTCACTTTTTCCGCTCGGCCATGAACTTTGCCAGTCGCGTCAGCCCTTCTTTTATGTCCGCTGTCGCGCGTGCATACGAAAACCGCAATGTTGTTGCCCCGCGCACAGGATCAAAATCAAGCCCCGGCGTCACCGCAACCCCGACCTTGTCCAAAATCTCGGCCGCAAAGGCGCGGCTATCGTTTGTTAGGTCTGACACATCTGCGTAAACATAAAACGCCCCATCTGGTGGCGCGATATTGGTAAACCCGGCGCGCGGCAAACCACTAAGCATCAGCGCGCGGTTGGCGGCATATACCTTTAAGTTGCCCTGTAGTTCTTCATCACAATCCATCGCCGCCAGCGCGACCAGCTGACTGGCATGCGGCGCGCAGATAAACATGTTCTGGGCAATGCGTTCCACCACCCGCACCTGATCTTCGGGCACCACCATCCAGCCAACGCGCCAGCCGGTCATGCTGAAGTACTTTGAGAATGAATTGATAACGTAAACCTCGTCTGTCAGTTCCAGCGCGGTGACAGCTTTGGCTTCATATTCGATGCCATGGTAAATTTCGTCCGATATGAACGACGCCCCCATCGCCCGGGTGGCGTCAATCAGCGCAGACATAGACGAGCGGTCAAGCATCGTGCCGGTTGGGTTCCCAGGCGAGGCCACCATCAATCCAGCCAGATCAAGCCCGCTAAAATCGGCAGGAACCGGTTGCAGCCGGTTTTCAGGCGCGGTGGGTAAATCCACCGGTACCAATCCAAGCGCGCTTAGGATTTGGCGATAGGATGGATAGCCCGGTGCCCCGACACCAACGCGATCTCCGCTATCAAACAAAGCCGTAAACGCCAGCAGGAAACCGCCCGATGATCCGGGTGTTATAACCACGCGATCCGGGTTCAGATCGACATTGTACCAATCCCCATACATCCGCGCGATACGCCTGCGCAATGCCGGCAGACCCAGCGCCACAGTATAGCCCAATGCGTCTGTTTTTAAGGCCTGAGACAGTGCTTTGGCGGCACCTTTAGGGGCGCCGGTTCCGGGCTGTCCGACCTCCATATGGATAATGTGACGCCCGCTTTCTTCGGCTTTGCGGGCGGCCTCCATGACGTCCATCACGATGAAGGGATCAACGTCGGCGCGGGTTGAGTTTCGCATTGGATTCTTTCATTGTAAGGACATGTTTATTGAGCGCTTATCCCGGCTGGGGTCAATCCTTGTTTGCATATCCGCCCCATACCTGATGGTCAGGTGTCTGATGGTCAG